>JBDLIC010000029.1:0-28176 GCA_039715075.1 Nitrospirota bacterium | reverse complement strand
GCTCATCAGGAGGGTTTCAGTGGGCGAACAACCCCACTGCATAGCTGCATCATACTCGACCTCATATCCCCGCTGTGTCCTGAGATTAAAGATAAGGTCCTTTTCCCATTCCAGAGATCCCTTATTTTCTTCCGGAATTTCTTCTTTCCAGTTACTTACTGATTCTTCCAGGTTTTCTACGGTGTTCTCATCCATTTTAATTAAATGTCCTCCATTTTTATTATTTGCCCGTTGATGCATTAAGCCATTTCAGATATTCAGGCGAACCCTCTACAATGGGAAGTGCTATTATTTCCGGCACATCATAGCTGTGGAGTTCCGTGACCTTTGCGGCAAGATCACTGAATATGCTCCTGCGCGTCTTGATAACCATGAGCAGCTCTGAATCATCCTCAATTTTTCCCTGCCATTCGTAAATAGAACGGACATTATTAATTATATTAGCGCATGCCGCGAGTTTTGTTTCTACAAGTGCCCGGGCAATGCTCACCGCCTCGTCTTCTCTGGAAACGGTGACCAGCACTACTATTTCATCTTTGGCATTCTGATCAGTCATTGCCTATATTTTTGCAGACATATATTTGAAAAAGCAAACACTCCTGAAGATTAGGTGCCAAATGCAGCCTTAGATCAATAATAAAACGATAACAGGGTATTTCTTTGGAAAAAAGCCGATTTTGGGTATTGACAAAAAGAAAAAACTGTTTTACTATTGCAATAACAATTCTTCGATTACAATCCCGTTTAAACTGAAAGGTTAAACCTCCTAAGAAGTTGATTTTTCAAGGAATGTATTCCCGTTAATATTTGAAAGGATGTAAAATTTTATGGCTAACAAAAATCCAGCAACTAGTAAAAACACCATGACCGGCAAAAGTGCTCCAGCTGGCAAAAGTAATCTTGCTGGCAAAGGTGCTCCAGCCGGCAAAAACTCCATGGCGAGTAAAAATAAAAGACTGGGGGATGGCATGAATATCTCTGGCCTGAAGGATAAGAACATTGAGGAACTGATGATAATGGCCAAAGACCTGAATGTTGAAGGTGCGAGCGGACTGAGGAAGCAGGACCTTATCTTTGCAATATTGCAGGCCCAGACTGAAAAGACCGGGTTGATTTTCGGAGAGGGTGTGCTCGAAATTCTGCCTGACGGATTTGGTTTTCTTCGCTCTCCCAATTACAGCTACCTGCCTGGTCCGGATGATATATATGTATCACCTTCCCAGATAAGAAGGTTTACCCTCCGGACCGGAGATCTTGTAACAGGGCAGATACGGCCGCCAAAGGAGAGTGAAAGATATTTTGCCCTTCTTAAAGTCGAAGCCGTCAACCATGAGTCGCCTGATGACAGCGTTGACAGGCCGTTCTTTGACAACCTTATTCCGTATTATCCTACTGAGGCTATAAATCTTGAATACAGGAAAGAAGATTATTCCACAAGAGTCATGAGCCTTGTTTCCCCCATAGGGATGGGACAGAGAGGAATGATAGTTGCAGCGCCAAGAACAGGAAAGACGATGCTTCTGCAGTCCATAGCAAAATCGGTAAAGAAAAATCATCCCGAAGTCCATCTTATAATTCTGCTTATAGATGAGAGACCAGAGGAAGTTACCGACTGGAAGAGACAGGTTGATGCTGAGATAATCAGTTCAACATTTGACGAGCCCCCGCAGAGGCACCTTCAGGTTGCAGAGATGGTTATAGAAAGGTCAAAAAGACTGGTGGAAACCAGCAGGAATGTTGTGATACTTCTTGACTCTATAACCAGACTTGCCAGGGCATATAATGCTGTGATACCCGCGAGTGGCAAAGTCCTTTCAGGTGGTCTTGACTCCAACGCACTCCAGAAGCCGAAAAGGTTTTTCGGTGCTGCAAGGAACATTGAAGAGGGAGGCAGCCTGACGATCATGGCAACTGCACTTGTAGATACCGGCAGCAGGATGGATGATGTTATATTTGAGGAATTTAAAGGCACCGGTAATATGGAACTGCACCTTGACAGGAAACTTGTGGACAAGAGGATATTCCCGACCATCAATATTAATGCTTCAGGTACAAGGAAAGAAGAACTGCTCGTTGACAAGAGTATGCTCCAGAGAATGTGGATACTCAGGAAAGTTCTTCATTCACTCAGCACAATCGAAAGCATGGAATTTCTGCTTGACAAGATCAAGGGAACAAAGGACAACCAGGAGTTCCTAGATATGATGAACAAGTAGGGGCAACCCTTGCGGTTGCCCTTTTAAGGTCAGCTTACCTGCAGGGCAGACATACAGATCTGCCCCTACATTAATTCCCTGAAATCATGGATAGTCGAGAATGCTTCGGTCTTTTTGGGTTCGGCCTTTGAACTGGCTTTGGCCTTGAAGAGGAGATATTTTATTCCAAATTCCCTGGCAGTTTTCATTACATCTTCCGTATCATCAATAAAAAGCGAATGTTCCTTGTCGAATTTCAGTTTCTTTTGCGCTTTCTGCCAGAACTCAATATATTCTTTTGGATGCCCGACATTGAAAGAACATAGCACGTCGTCAAAGTATTTTCCGATCTGCGTTTTGTTGAATTTTAATTTGACTGTTTTATAATGGGCATTTGTAAGGAGGAATATCTTTTTTCTCTGCTTCTGCATTAATTTCAGGAAATCTATTACATGGGGATGGACTTCGATAAGATGCTTAATCTGTTCTTTGAGAGCGGGGATATCCAGATTTAATTCCCTTGACCAGAAATCTATGTCACACCAGTTCAGGGTCCCTTCATGCGACTTGTATCTCTCATATAAAAATTCCTTTGCCGCACCGAATGTCATCTCATGTTTTTCCGCATATTTTTCGGGTACAAGATGTCCCCAGAAGTAATCGTCGAAATAGAGATCAAGCAATGTGCCGTCCATATCCAGAAGGATGTATTTTATGTCTTTTAAAGGTATTTTATCGAGCATTTTATTTTCCGTTACATCTATAAAGGAAGATATTGTAACATTTTTTGTAACTACTCAGATCTCCCCCTTTGGCAAAGGGGGATTAAGGGGGATTTTAAAATAATATATTCATTAATAAAATCTCCCCTAACCCCTCTTTGCTAAAGAGGGGAATAAAGCTGAGTAATTACCATTTTTTATTAACGGGATTGAGCAAAACGATAAAAGAAACGTTCGAATGTTCAAACTGTTTGATTGCTTAAACGATTATTTTACATTTTAATAACAGTATTTTCCCGTTGAACTCTTTGATAAGATTTAATATATTTACTATAAGACACAGAAGTCTTTATCGACCTGCTGAATCCAGGTGAAGCCATGAAGAAAATAGTAATTCTCGGTGCCGGAACCGGCGGTACTGCTGCTGCAAACAAATTACGGAAAGCCCTGTCCCGTGATGAATGGGAAATTACTGTCATCGACAGAGATGATAACCACGTTTACCAGCCAGGTCTATTATTTGTTCCTTTCGGATTATGCTCTGTAGACAGCCTGATTAGATCAAGAAAGAAATATATATCCAATGGAATCAATTTTGTTATTGATAATGTTACCCGTATTAACCATGAAAAAAACAGAATTGAGACAAAGGACGGGTACTTCGAGTATGACTGGTTGATAATCGGCACAGGCTGCCGCCTTGCACCTGAGGAAAATGAAGGGCTTATGGATGAGTGGGGAAAGAATGCATTTTCCTTTTATACCACTGAAACCGCAGAACAACTCAGACATGCGCTGATGGATTTTAAAAGCGGAAGGCTGCTCATGTGCGTTGCCGAAATACCGTTTAAATGTCCGGTGGCCCCGATTGAGTTTGTGTTCCTTGCTGACTGGTTCTTCAAAGAGAAAGGCATACGGGATCAAGTCAGTATCCATCTGTCTACCCCTTTTCCCCAATGCATGCCGCATTGGCCAAAGGGGCGTGAAGTAATGATAGATGCGGCCAAAAAGAAAAATATATCCATGTCCACAGGATATGCTCTTAAGGAAGTCAACAGGGAGGGAAAATATATTGAGTCTTTTTCCGGTGAAAAAATAAGCTATGATTTACTGGTCATTATACCGACTAATGCTGGTGATAATATAATAGTTGAATCCGGTATGGATGACGGCAGCACATATGTTCCTACGGACAAAAATACGTTAAAAGCCCTAAATCACAAAAATATTTATATTGTCGGAGATGCCACGAACGTCCCTACTTCAAAGGCCGGATCCGTAGCACATTATGAGGCTGAAGTGATTACGCATAACCTTCTTGCAGAAATTACGGGGAATGAGCCTGAACCTATATATGACGGGCATTCAACCTGTTTTATTGTTTCGGAAAAAGGGAAATCCTTTCTGGTTGATTTTAATTATGACACCGAGCCATTGTTCGGCAAGTATCCTCTCCCGCTTATCGGGCCTTTTTCTCTCCTAAAGGAAACCAGAATGAACTGGTGGGGGAAACTGGGATTTGAACAGCTGTACTGGAATATGCTTTTGCCCGGTAAAAACACGCTGCTGCCGCCGACAATGACAATGGCTGGGAAAAGGGAACAGCCGTAGGGGCAGGCCTCTGTGCCTGCCCTTCTTTGCGCCCCCCTGTATAATGTACCTGACATGGCGACCCATACCGGGCAGGCACAGAGGCCTGCCCCTACATTCCTACCCGTGTTTGTATTAAAATAATACAATGCAGTTCCCGAAAACCCATAGAGAATTAAAGGAAGTATTCACTACGGCAGCAGCGCCTGAAATAGTTGATCTCAATGGCGAGTACCTTGTTGACATGCTGACTGTTTTCCCCAGTTTTAAGAGGTTCTCCCACCGGAAAGTTATATATCAGGACAATGATAAAGTTAAAGGTCATAATATTCTGTTTGGTAAAAAATGGGGATATTTTTTAATTGATGAAAGTATTTGCAGGATGGTCGATTCTGTAAATGTAGCCGTAATAAATTATAATAGACCGGAAAACATGCTGCCAATCCGTGGTATCAGGGACCAGCTAAGGTGTGTTGATAAAGGCAATCTGTATATTGGCAGGTTTAATTATTTGCTTGCAGGGAAACTTTATTTTTTAGGTTATTTTTCTCTGGAGAAGATAATGCAGGAGCGGGGTTGTCCTGCCCCTGCAAAATAATTATATGAAAAAATTACTTGTTACAGGCGCCAGTGGTTTTTTGGGATGGAATATTTGCCGCATTGCTCAAAAAGAATGGGAAATATCCGGGACGGTTTTTTCTCATCCTCTGAAAATTCCGGATGTTAATGTTGCAAAAGTCGATCTGACTGATTTAAAGGAGCTTAAGAATGTGTTTAGTGAAATTCGTCCCGATGCCGTTATTCATGCAGCAGCGGCTAGCAGTCCGAATTATTGTCAGGAACATCCTGAAGTATCAAAAAAAATAAATGTTGAAGCATCTGTTAATATTGCCGGTCTGTGTGCGGATTACCGTATCCCCTGCGTTTTTACTTCCACTGATCTGGTATTTGATGGGTTACATGCACCTTATAGAGAAGAAGATCCTGCTTCACCTGTAAATATCTATGCTGAACAGAAAGTCGCGGCTGAGGAAGGAGTAATAAAAACTTATCCATTAACCGCTGTCTGCCGGATGCCGTTAATGTTCGGCCTTTCAGTCCCTGTGTACAGGAATTTCACACAGGAGATGATAAGCGCATTAAGAGAAGGCAGGGAACTGAAACTGTTTATTGATGAATTCAGGACCCCGATAAGCGGTGAGACCGCAGTTGAGGGAATATTGCTGGCATTAAAAAAAGTAAACGGGTTAATCCACCTTGGAGGTATTGAGCGGATATCGAGATATAACTTCGGGCTATTAATGATGGATGTTTTTGGAATTCGTGAAGCACAATTACTACGGTGTAGCTATGAAGACAAACCCATGTCTGCGCCGAGGTCGCCGGATGTTTCTCTTGAAAGTTCAAAAGCGATAACATTGGGATTTAAGCCTTTGCCGTTGCGAGAAGAACTGAACAGGCTTGTGGGAAGGATATAGTTTTTTGTTTAATCCTATAATTAAGATTTATCAGTTTTCATTATGATCTCATAAATATTTTATAGCACTTCAGGGGTTGACAAGTTTCATAATTGAGTTACAATTTAGTTAACAGACAAGATTGCGATACCCTGGAGGGATTAAACCGGAGGACCATTCGAATGAGTCAGGGAGTGGGAGTCAGATTTTGAGTACATGCCTCTGAAGTCATGGAGGAGAGAAGGAAGGACTCAAAGTTTGTCGAAGCTCACCCACTTAATAATAACTCCCGGGTTTACCAGTCGGGGCATCGCTCAATTCTTATAGAGCCATATAGGGCATTTGGTCATCCTGAGTATTGGCATGGTATCTGGAACGTGCCTGGGTTTCGGTTGTCCAAGGAAGCAGGCCTGAAAGTGGCTCTATTTTTTTTCTTTTATTCTGAAAGATTTCTATAGTCTTCATCAACTGCTTTTGCTATAATGGTAAAAGTCTGACCAATGCGCTTAATGCAGGGGGTATTTATATTTGCAAGATGAAGAATATAGATAAGACAAAAGAACAACTCATATGCGAGCTGGAGGAAAACAGTAAGCTCTTTGGCGAAATAGAGGCGTCATACCTGCAGTACAAAGCAGCCATGGAAAAACTCCTCTCCTTTGAAAAAGCGCTTGAAACAATGCAGCTTGGCGTAACGATTACAGACCTGGATGGAAAAATCCTGTATATAAATCCTGCTGACTCAATAATGCATGGATATACAGTGGAGGAACTTGAAGATGAAAATGTCAGGACTCTTGCCCCCCCTGAAATATGGGACCCTCTGTCCATACAAAAGATTACTTCCATGAAAAGGTGGAAACGGGAAAGTATAAACAACCGGAAGGACGGGAGCACTTTTCCCGTTCAATTAATGTCTGATGTTGTTACCAACTCCGAAGGTGAACCTGTAGGTGTAGTGACAACCTGTTAAGACATTACCGAGCGTAAGGAAATGGAAAAGGAGATCAGGGAAAGAATTGTAGAGCTTGAAGAGTTTTACGAAATGTCGGTCGGCAGAGAGTTGAGAATGAAGGAACTAAAGAAAGAAATCAAGAAACTGAAGGTAGAGTCCGATAATAACTCTGATGACTTCAGCAATTATGTAAAGGAGACGTAAGATCGTGAGAAAAATTGTTGTGACAATAATGGTTGTTTTGTTTTTAACTGTATTGGCGGGCTGTAATACCATGCATGGATTTGGAAAGGACATGAAAAAGCTCGGAAAAAAGATAGAAGATAAGGCTGAATAGCTGAGACTCTTTCTGCAGCACAATAGAATTGACAATATATTTCCTCTCATATCTCCCCCTTTTCCAAAGGGGGAGATATAAATAAATGCAGTAATTTCCTGAAGTCACGCCAAAACTAAATAAAAATCATAAAAAGCCGTTTATATATGTAAAGGGCTGGCCTAAGTCTGAAGTTAACAAATAAGAGGGAAAACTGAAGGGTGAAGAAAATATGCAGGCAGATTCTTGTTGGACTGGTTATGTGCTGCATGCTGACTCCTGTCTTTGCAGGGGACAGGGGGAGCAGGTTTTTCTCAAACCGGGCTCTTGGAAAGTACAATAAAACAAATAGCCGGAAGTCATCCGAAAAACCGGTGATTGAAGACAGTGCTAAAACATCAGAACCCGCCGAGAGCAGCAATGATAATGAGCAGCAGGAACTTAAGCGCTACGGTGTGCGTTACGCAGGGGTTGCGAGAAGGATAATCATTCCGGTCACTTTTAACAACAGCATAACCGTCCCGATGCTCCTGGACACAGGTGCGCCGGGTATGCATATCTCGGTCAGGCTGGCAGAGAAACTCGGAATCCTTGACAATGATCAGGGCAAACTATGGATCAGGACCGGCGGCATTGGCGGTTCAACCCCGGCGATATTAACGATCATTGAAACGATACAGGTCGGGGAAATAGAGGACCGCTTTATCCCGACTGTTATATCTCCTTCTATGTTTACCGGGTTTGAGGGTCTTATCGGGATGGACTTTATGGGGAATTACTCCCTTAAGGTCGATACCGTGAATCGTAGAATTATATTTGAGGAACTCCCTGAAAGCACCAGCATGCCGGCAGGGCATGATGAGATATGGTGGAGGAGCACATTCCAGAGCTTCAGGTCCATGAAAGATGCGTGGAAGCAGTTCAGGCATGAGGTTTCAAGAGAATCAATGTATACGAGCAATCAAAAAAGAATGAAGAGCTTTGTTGAATATCAGTATGGGGAAGCTGATGATCTCTTCAACAGGCTGAATGTTTATGCCAGTGAACATTCGGTTCCCCTGGAATGGCGGTAGCCTGTAGACCAGTCAGGCTATTTTTTAAAAAGCTTCAAAAGTTCCTCATATCCCTCTTTTACCATGTCCTTTTTTTTGACGAAGCGGAGTGAGGCTGAATTTATACAGTAACGTAGGCCTGTGGGTTCCGGCCCGTCAGGAAAGACATGACCGAGATGTGAATCAGCGTTTTTGCTTCTCACCTCTGTCCGTTTCATGAAAAAGCCGTTGTCTTCCTTATCTATAACATTTTCAGGCACGAGCGGGCGTGTGAAACTCGGCCAACCGGTCCCTGATTTAAACTTGTCGCGTGAGCTGAACAGCGGTTCGCCTGATACGATATCAACATAGATACCTTCTTCCTTGTTGTCCCAGTAAGTGTTATCAAAGGCCCTCTCTGTCCCGTCTTCCTGGGTCACCTTATACTGGAGAGGTGTCAGTTTTGTCTTTAACTCTTCCATTGAGGGTTTCATGTATTTTGTCCCTCCTTTTTTTGTATGTTTTATCTCCCTGTCACTGCCCCATTTTTCATTCAGGTAACGGTCCCTTCCGGACCCGAAGCGGTAAAACTTATAACGAATGGGGTTTTTCTTATAGTAGTCCTGGTGATAATCTTCAGCCCGGTAGAAACGGGAGGCAGGTACGATTTCCGTAACAATCGATTTTTGAAACCGTCCGGACTTCATGAGACTGTCTCTGGACTCTTCGGCCAGCCTTTTCTGTTCTTCTGAATGATAAAAAATTGCCGTCCTGTATGAGGACCCTCTGTCCGAAAACTGCCCGTCAGGGTCTGTAGGATTGATTTGCTGCCAGTATATTTCGAGCAGTTCGGAATATGTAATTATTTCCTGATCATAGATAATTTCCACTGCCTCTGCATGACCTGTGATATCCGCAGAGACCTCCTCATAAGTCGGGTTGATTTTATGGCCGCCGGTATACCCGGAAATGACATCCTTGACTCCATCAAGTTTTTCATAAGGCGGTTCCATACACCAGAAACATCCCCCGGCAAAAGTGGCTTTTTCGAGCTTTGCGGCTTCTGTATTCCCCGTATGCATGACAATAACCACCGTCAACAGCAGCAAAAATTTCAGGCAAAATAATATATCCTTCTTCATACTTTAAATATAGAACCTGCTCTGCGGCTGTGTCTATGATGTAGGTCATATATCGAGGTTCAACCTCGATATATCCTTAATTCTAAAGGGATTTTATGAATTCGCGGTTCAGTTTTGCTATAAAAGAAACCTTGATCCCCTTTGGGCATGCAGCCTGGCACTCGTAATGGTTCGAGCAGTTTCCGAAGCCTTTTTTCATCATCTCTTCGGTCATGGCGCATACCCGTTTTTTTGCCTCGGCTTTACCCTGGGGCAGTGCAGCAAGCTGAGAGATTTTTGCTGCTGTGAACAGCATGGCGGCACCGTTGGGGCATGCAGCGACACATGCTCCGCAGCCGATGCATTCGGCAGCATCCATGGCAGTGTCTGCGGCCTCCTTTGGGATAAGGATTGCATTGGCATCAGGAACTCCCCCGGTATGAACGGAGATATATCCTCCTGACTGAATTATGTGGTCCAGTGCCCCGCGGTCTACAATCAGATCCTTAATAACAGGGAAGGCCTTTGCCCGCCAGGGTTCTATATAAATACTGTCACCGTCTTTAAACTGCCTCATGTGGAGCTGGCATACAGTGGTCTTTTCCTGCGGACCGTGGGGGGTGCCGTTTATCACCTGTGAGCATGTCCCGCAGATACCCTCCCGGCAGTCATGGTCAAAGGCGATCGGCTCTTTCCCGCTTTTGATCAGGCCCTCGTTGACAACATCGAGCATTTCGAGGAAAGACATTTCAGTACTTATATCACGTGTCTCATACTGCTCAAGTTTCCCGGAATCTTTTGAGTTATTCTGTCGCCACACAAATAATGTAAGGTCCATTATTTATAACTCCTGACCGCAAGTTCAACATTTTCAAACGTAAGCGGCTCTTTGTGCATCTCCGGTTTATCATCTGTGCCCTTGAATTCCCACGCTGCAACATAGCTGAAGTTTTCATCGTCACGTTTGGCTTCACCGTCCGGCATCTGGTACTCACTCCTGAAGTGCCCTCCGCAGGATTCATTACGCATGAGGGCATCGCGGGCCATGAGTTCCCCGAATTCAAGGAAGTCTGCAACACGGCCCGCCTTTTCGAGTTCCTGGTTCAGTTCCGCTCCACTGCCGGGGACCTTCAGGTTCTCCCAGAATTCAGCGCGTAGTGCGGGAATGTTTTGAATTGCTGTTTTTAATGAGTCTTCATTCCTTGTCATCCCGACATTGTCCCACATGATCCTGCCGAGTTCCCTGTGAAAGTCGTTAACGGTCTTCTTCCCGTTGATTGAAAGAAATTTCTCTGTCAGGGCCCGGGTCTCTTCCATTGTTTTTTTGAATTCAGGATTATCGATATCTGCTTTACCCGGAGTTGTCTGCGCGAGATAATTAGCTATTGTATAGGGAATTACAAAATATCCGTCAGTCAGTCCCTGCATGAGCGCGCTTGCACCGAGGCGGTTTGCCCCGTGGTCGGAGAAGTTTGCCTCGCCGAGTACAAAGAGGCCGGGGATATTGCTTTCGAGGTTATAATCTACCCATAATCCACCCATTGTATAGTGAGGCGCAGGATAGATCCGCATCGGCTGTTTGTACGCGTTTTCATCGGTAATCTTCTCGTACATATCAAAGAGGTTACCGTAGCGCTCTTTTATTACATTTTCCCCGAGGCGCTTGATGGAATCGGCGAAATCGAGGTATACCCCGTAGCCGCTCGTGCCGATACCGCGGCCTTCGTCACACACCTCCTTTGCAGAACGTGAAGATATGTCTCGGGGGGCGAGGTTGCCGAAGCTGGGATATTTACGCTCGAGATAGTAGTCGCGTTCCTTTTCAGGTATTTCGTGGGGCTTACGCTTGTCTCCCTGTTTTGCAGGGACCCATACCCTGCCGTCATTTCTGAGAGACTCGGACATCAGTGTCAGTTTAGATTGGTGATCTCCCGAAACGGGTATGCAGGTCGGGTGTATCTGTGTATAACAGGGGTTGGCAAAAAAAGCGCCCTTCTTATATGCGCGGTAAGCTGCAGTAACATTACATCCCATGGCATTTGTTGAGAGATAAAAGACATTTCCATATCCTCCGGTACAGAGACATACCGCATCGGCGGTGTAAGATGAGATCTCCCCGGACACCATATCTCTTACTATTATTCCCTTTGCCTCGCCGTCTACAAGTACCAGGTCAAGCATTTCCGAACGCGGATACAACTTTACTGTTCCGGCCCTTATCTGTCTGGACAGGGCCCCGTATGCCCCGAGGAGCAGCTGCTGGCCGGTCTGTCCCCGTGCATAAAAAGTACGCGATACCTGTGCGCCGCCGAAAGAACGGTTATCAAGATATCCCGCATAATCCCTTGCAAAGGGTACGCCCTGGGCAACGCATTGATCAATGATGTTATTGCTGACCTGTGCAAGGCGGTAAACATTTGCCTCTCTTGCCCGGAAGTCGCCGCCTTTTATCGTGTCATAGAAAAGGCGGAAAATACTGTCGCCGTCATTCGGATAATTTTTTGCCGCGTTTATCCCGCCCTGTGCTGCTATGCTGTGTCCGCGGCGCGGGCTGTCCTGGTAACAGAAGGCCTCAACATTGTAACCCAGCTCGCCGAGCGATGCGGCTGCGGATGCACCGGCCAGTCCTGTGCCTACGACGATAATTTTATATTTCCGCTTGTTGGCGGGGTTGACCAGTTTAAGGGACTGGCGGTGTTTGTCCCACTTTTCAGCAAGGGGGCCTGATGGGCATTTTCCGTCAAGGAGCATTTTTTAACCTTTCATGAATCCGATAACTATAACGAGCGGTATCAATATGAATGCGATAAATAAAACGTATGCCATAAATGAGCCGGCCTTTTCAAAAACCGGCAGAGTATTATCATTGTTAAGTCCCAGCGACTGGAACGTACTCTGTATGCCGTGGGTCAGGTGAAGCAGGAGAGCGGCCATGGATATTACGTATATAATTGAGACAGTAATATTCTGAAAACCGGCAATTACCATTCCTGTCACATCCGGCCTTCCTGCTGCGTCCATATTAACGGATGCAGCAGTTCCAGGGTTTGTAATCTGGAAGGTGAAATGTAGAAGGTGGTACACAAGAAAGGCACCGATCACCAGCCCTGTCCAGATCATGTTCTTTGATGCAAAGGTAGCGCGGAGTGACTTGCTGACAGCATAGGCCTGAGGCTTTGCTGTCCGGTTTTCGAGGGTGAGACTGACCCCGAGAAAAATATGTATAGAAAGCACTGCCAGCATTACAAAACGGTTGGCCCAAACCAGAGCAGCCAGTGCATGCAGGTGCTCTGCATAGGAATTGAGACCGTTGAAGTAAATAGTGGAATTTCCGATTGTATGGGCGATGACAAAAAGGACAAGTACCTGGCCCGTTATTGCCATAAGAATCTTTTTCCCTACAGAAGCAGATAACAGTTTCATAGTTAAGCTATAAATTTCCCTTTCTGTCCGTACAGGAATGGAATCAGATACATAAGGAATATAATATATCCTCTGTAATGATAATGCAAAAAAAACTAAAGCTGACATGAAAATGTTCAAACGCTCAAACAATTAAACGATCAAGTGATAAGCGCCATAATTACAGGAAGTGTAAACATTGAAACAAGGACCTGCACAGTTAGTATGCTCGCCATCAGGCGGCTGTCGCCTCCAAGCTGCTTGGCCAGGATGAAGGACATTGGGGAGCCCGGGAGTGCGGCGAAGAGGACTGCAACTGCTGTTGCAAGAGGGCGTATGTTCATAACCAGAGAAGCTGTCCACATGATTGCCGGCAGTACGAGCAGTTTTAGAGTACAATTTATGGCCAGCACTTTTCTGTCAGCCCGTGCAGCCGCGATATCAAGTCCGGCGCCGAGAGCCAGCAGACCCAGAGGCAGTGAAGCACGGCCGAAGAGCGATAATGTATCGCTGACAGTACTATGTAATCCAACACCGGAAATATTTAATAAGATGCCTGCTGTACAGGAGAGAATCAACGGGTTGCGGATGATCCCTGACATTATGGCCCGCCAGTTCCTTTTTTTTGAATCATTAAAAGCGACCAGCACTGTTACGCAAAGAACATTAATGAAAGGTATCAGAACTGCAATCGCTACAGCTGCGAGTGTCAGGCCCTCATCGCCGAACAGGGCAAGTGCAGCGGACAGGCCGACATAGGTATTGAAGCGGATGCTCCCCTGGAAAAAGGATGTAAACGCCTTTGTGCCGTATGTACGCCAGGGCCGCATGAGAAATACCAGACCGGTCATGGCCAGGATAGCTGCATAGAGCGCTGTTGCCATAGGGATAAATGCCCGCAGGTCAAGCGGGGCGGTTGCTGTCTTCTGGAGCAGGAGGGCCGGGAAGAGGACAAAGTAAGTTATCCGTTCTGCATACGACCAGAATTCATCTCCCGGGAAGCGGAGTTTTCTGAATGCGTAGCCGGAGAGTATAACGATGAAGATCGGTATCAGGGCGCTGAGTATGGAGGTGTTAAAGTTCATACTTTAAAGAATACCAGAAATGTATGGGGGCAGACTTGAAAATTGAATTAAATATCTTAATATTTAAGTTTGACCACTGGCATTACTGTACTATGCCCAGGAGAGGTATTCTGAAAGGGGAGCCACTTTTTAAATGGGCATTTTCTGTGAAAGCACCTCTGTTATTCTTTTCGGTGCCCCGAAGAGGCATCTGCTAATTTCATTGCAATTTCCATTCGTTCTTCTTTTCTTGCTGGCCAGTCAACTATATTTGCATGTATACTCGGAGCATCATCAGGAACCACATCTAGCCTGTTTGCTTTAACATTGGATACAGCAATATCAACTCTACCCTTCAAGGTCTTACTGCGACTAACAGCAACATTTTTTCCAATGTTCCATATTTCTTCTTCAATAATATCTGATGTGCGATAAACAGACATTCTAAGGTTTTTTGGAGGGTCAAAGGCACGCCAATGTCCTTTGTTATTATTTCTAATATGTTTCTTATTAAAAATAAAGCGTGATAAATTTTCTATTAAAGAAATTGGAGGCAATAATAGTGTATCCCGTTAGTTGATTTTTTGAATGTAATTAATTATTTCTTCCGGGATTGAGTTTCCAAAATAAGTAGATCCATTTCTGCTGTATGGGCCAAAGAGCCCTGCATAAATAAGTTCGTTCTTTCCGGTTATGCTGATGGCAAATAATCTGCTACTGTTTTTATACCATTCTAAAATAATTTCTCCATCTGTTCCGCCTAAAATGTCAGGCTTTGGAATCCACGATGGTAGCAATCTAATGAAACTCATTGTTTCCCAATAAGCATTTGGACTTATAGGGGGTGCATCATAACCGTCCCAGTTCGTTTCGGAACACTCGGCATAAACGTTCTTGAGCAGTGCCAAACTTTCATTTAATTGGCTTCCCACAGTATTTTTTAATGCACTAATTGCCTCAACAAATAGTTTTGTTGATTTGTTTGAGTCAGGACCAAATCCGATATTAGGAAAAGCTGAAATACCATCCTTTTCAATACATAGGTAGGCTTCACTCATTTATACATTTCCTCCAGTTTATTTGTAATGCTATTAAAAAATATTTTATTTTTAAAATCTCTTAATGACTCTAATATGTCCCAAGGATCTTCATCTATTCCATCAGTATTAAAACTGAACACATCAATATCCAAAATAACAGGCAATAACCTGGGTTTGCTAATTGGCTCAAGCGCTTGGATTATAATAGCATTTGCATTTATAGATGGCTCTGGAACTACTACACGTGTCACAAACTCTGTTATTGCTTGTGGTATATCATTAGGGACAGCCGGTGGAGCTGTTAGGAAGTCATGAAATTTAAACTCATGTTCCTGTACTGGTATATTTAAATTGTTGATGTAACGCAATGCAACTCTTGTAATTAGTTCGGGGGATGTTATTTTCTTATAATGGTCCCATATTTTATGAGCTTCTTCGCAAAATTGTTCCCACGATATATATGGCTTTAATCTGCTGAAAGTAAAACCTTCAGTCATTGCTTGAACAACTTGTTTTCCATCTTCCGAATCGCATCTGTATCCTGCGGTTTCGCCACTAATAGGAGTTAAAGCTGCTTCCTGTGCAAGGTCAATGCGGCCTTCAAATTTCTTCACTTCTTTTTTGGTGGGATAATTGGTTTTAAGAAAATCACTGAACGAATCCAGTTGATTAACTTTGAAGCTATCAGGTAGTTTTACCTTTATATCAATGACTGCTTCTATAATAGGTGCATTTTTTAGTAGAGGGAATTCTCTCATTATTATTCGTTCATTGATAGTTGCTTTAATTATTATATGTTTTATTGTTATCCGAGAATAATATAGTATAATAATTTTCTAAAATATTTATATTCCAAGAAAACTATTCATCATAAATATAAATCATCAGCTGCTCACCCTTGTTAATAAAAATTATAACATACACTGTAAGAAATGATGCCCGTGTAGTCCTCTCTTTAGTAGATCAGGATTTCCTTTTTAAAGTTTTCAACCCGTAAGGACAAACAGCCGAACATATTCCGCAATTGTGCCCTTTATGAAACTGAAAGTAATGTTTTTTCTTCCAGGCATCGCACGCGCGGGCATCAAGAATTTCCTCACGTGCTAGTCCAGGATACCAGGCCGCGCCTTTCAATGCCCTTGCAGGGCATGCATCAACGCATTGCGTACAGCGGCCGCAGTGTTCATTCTCTGCCGGAGGACCGCAGGGGAGTTCCATATCAGTAAAGACCGTTCCCAGTCTGATCCATGGCCCGAATTTTCGGGTAATCAATTGACAGTGCCGGCCGATCCAGCCGAGGCCAGCGCGGGTAGCTGCAGTTTTATGAGGGAAGTCTCCTTTGATATGATGTATATCGGTCCGGTCTGATGCTGCCAGAGCTTTTGCCCTGAATTCCCTGAGATCGGCAGCTCCCCAAAGGGAAATATTATGTGAGTCCATCCAGGATTTCAGCCAGTCAGGAAAAACTTTAGCATAACCGGACATCATTATTCCTTCCGGTAATCAGCACCCAAGGTTCGAAAAAAAATCGTTTCCCTTGTCATCAACAAGAATAAACGCCGGGAAGTCGACCACCTCAATCCTCCAGACAGCCTCCATGCCGAGTTCAGGGTAGTCGATGCATTCGACCTTTTTAATATTCTCTTCAGCAAGCAGGGCAGCAGCGCCCCCGATTGAGCCGAGATAAAAGCCGCCATATTTTTTGCAGGCATCGGTCACCTGCTTTGAGCGGTTGCCTTTTGCGATCATAACCATAGATCCACCGTTCGACTGGAGCAGGTCAACGTAGGAATCCATGCGTCCCGCTGTTGTCGGGCCGAAGGCACCGGAAGGTTTTCCGGGCGGCGTCTTTGCCGGTCCGGCATAATAAATCGGATGGTCTTTGAGGTAATCGGGAATTCCTTTTCCGTTATAAATGCTCTCCTTAAATTTTGCGTGTGCAATGTCACGCCCTACAATAATTGTGCCGGTGAGAGCAAGCTGAGTTGCGACCGGGTACTTCGTCAGTTCAGCCAGAACATGTTTCATGGGCTGGTCCAGGTTGACCTTTATAACACCTTCCTCATGTCTGGACCGGTACTCTTCAGGAATCAGACGGCCCGGATTGCGGTCCATCTCCTCAAGCCAGATGCCGTCACTGTTAATCTTTGCCTTGATGTTACGGTCAGCAGAACATGAGACTCCCATTCCTACAGGACATGAAGCCCCATGGCGTGGCAGGCGTATGACCCGTACATCATGAACAAAATACCTGCCGCCGAACTGCGCGCCTATACCGCTTTCATGGGCGGCATTCAACAGTTTTTCCTCCAGTCCCGTATCGCGGAAGGCCTGGCCGCTTTCGTTTCCTTTTTCCGGAAGGTTGTCAAGATATCCTGTAGTTGCCAGTTTAACTGTTTTAAGGCATGCATCTGCGCTGGCGCCGCCTATTACAAAGGCCAGATGGTAGGGCGGACAGGCTGCGGTGCCGAGTGTTTTCATCTTTTCAACAAGAACCTTCTCAATTACATGAGGATTAAGGAGCGCCTTTGTTTCCTGAAATAAATATGTCTTGTTGGCGCTGCCTCCGCCTTTTGCGATAAACAGAAAAGTATACTCATCTCCGTCAGCTGCGTATATATCTATTTGTGCAGGCAGGTTTGTTCCCGTGTTCTTTTCTTCGTACATGGTCAGCGGTATATTCTGGGAGTAGCGGAGGTTTTCCTCAGAGTATGTTTTGAAAATACCTCTGGAGAGGTACTCTTCATCTTTTACCCCGGTCCAGACAGACTGGCCTTTTTTGGCAATAATGTTTGCGGTGCCGGTGTCCTGACACATGGGAAGTTCAAACCGTGCTGCTACTTCAGCATTGCGCAGCAGGGTGATGGCAACTCCCCGGTCGTTAGGCGAGGCATCCGGATCAGAGAGGATCTTTGCAACCATTTCATTATGTGCCGGTCGCAGAAGAAAGGAGACGTCGCGCATGCCCTGATTAGCAAGATAAGCCAATCCCTCAGGATCGATTCTGAGGATCTTTTTCCCCCCGAATTCATCTGTGCTGATATGTTTTTTAGTTAAGAGGCGGTACCCGGTTGAATCCTTCCCGATGGGGAATGGGTCCTGGTACTTGAATTCCGGCATACTTTTTTCTCCCTATTTTGAAAAGTTCTTCTTTCAAAGTTCCCCCTTTGGAAAAGGGGGATTAAGGGGGATTTTACGAATAATTTCTTTAGAAAATCTCCCCTGGCCCCTCTTTGTCAAAGTCGAATCGACCCTCGTGAGACCCGACTCGGGAGGGGAATACAGAGTTCTTTATTTATGTCATCTAAGTTTCTTTAACGCCTCGACAAGGTCCCTGACGGCGTCTGCTGATTTATTGAGGGCTGCCTGCTCATCATCAGAGAGCGTAATCTGTATGACCTCTTCAATCCCGTTTTTGCCGAGTTTGACCGGGACCCCTATGAAGAGATCACTGATACCATATTCCCCCTGGAGCATTGCTGCACACGGCAGGATCTTTTTCTTGTCCTTGAGTATAGACTCGGCCATTTCAACCGCTGCCGAGGCGGGTGCGTAATAGGCGCTGCCTGTTTTAAGAAGGCTGACGATTTCTGCTCCGCCCTGTGCTGTCCTCTTGACCAGTGCATCGATCCGTTCCTTTGAAAGCAGTTCGGTAATAGGGATACCCGCGACAGTCGAATAGCGCGGCAGAGGCACCATTGTATCGCCATGGCCGCCCAGGACAAATGCATGGGTGTTTTCGACAGAAACATCAAGCTCCATGGAGATGAAAGCCCTGAATCGGGCAGAGTCGAGCACACCGGCCATCCCGATTACCCTGTTTTTAGGGAAGCCGCTGGCATCGTACGCAACATGGCACATGGCATCAAGCGGGTTGCTTACTATGATAAGGGTGGCGTCCGGGGAATATTTTGCGACCTGCTCTGTAACGCTTTTCATTATCCCCATGTTGGTCTTTAAAAGATCGTCACGGCTCATCCCCGGTTTCCGGGCGATTCCCGCTGTTATGATGACAATCTCCGACCCCTCTGTTGCCTCATACACGTTGGCCCCGCTGAGACGGGCATCGTGTTTTTCGATCGGGGCAGCCTCTGCAAGGTCCAGTGCCTTCCCCTGGGGGACCCCTTCAATAATATCGACCAGTACTACATCGCTTAACTCTTTTTCAGCCAGCCGCTGGGCAGTGGTTGCCCCGACATTGCCGGCCCCTATTACTGTTACTTTTCTGTTCACAATAATCTCCTTTTTTAATAAATTATCGAATCAATAGATACACTGTCTCTTTATTCCGTCAGTTATTATAATGTATGTGCCCGCTGCTGTCCAAAGCGGTACTTCAAAAAAATCCGTTTATTTGTTTCCCCCCTTTGCCAAAGGGGGAGATATGAAAAGTTCATTTTTATAAAATAATAATTCTGCCTCAGGCTGCATTCCATGCAACAACTTTTTGAGAAGCCCCGCCGAGACAGTCGATTCCATATTCAATGAGATCGCCCTCTTTCAGGTATTCGGGAGGGGATTTCCCATGCCCGACGCCCGCGGGCGTTCCGGTACAGACAATATCTCCGGGAAGGAGGGTCGTATATTTACTGACTGTTTCAATGATCGCTGGTATATCAAAAATCATGTTCGAGGTGTTGCTGCTCTGCTTGACGGACCCGTTTACACGCAGCCACATTCCAAGGTTATTATAGTCATCTATTTCATCACGAGTTGCCAGAAATGGCCCAAGAGGCGCAAAGGTGTCTGCGCTCTTGCCTTTGACCCATTGCCCTCCCCGGTTAAACTGGAATTCCCGTTCAGAATAGTCGTTGAAAAGCGCGAACCCCGCAATGCAGTCCAGGGCCTCCTCTCTTTGTACATAAGAGGTTTTTCTGTTTATTACAAAAGCCAGCTCCACCTCCCAGTCTGTCGTCTCACTGTTGCGCGGGATCCGTACATCATCATTTGGTCCTGTTAACGCAGAAGGTGATTTCAGGAAAAAGACCGGTTCAGATGGAATCTGCTTCCCTGTTTCGCGCGCATGGTCCTTATAATTGAAACCAATGCATACAATTTTTGAAGGGCGGCGAACAGGCGGCCCCAGGCGCACTGAATCAGGAACTTTCGGTAATTCACCGGTTATATTGTTTAACCATTTTTCAAGCCGGGCAATACCGTCATTACCGAAGAAACTTTCATCATAATCTTCGCCAAAGGATGAAACGTCAAGCTTTACATTAGCTATAATGATGCCTGGCTTTTCTTTCAGGCGTTCTCCAAAACGTATGAGTTTCATAAATTATTATCGGGTATGCATGTGCAGGGGCATGGCGCGCCATGCCCCTGCAGTATGACATCAATATACTATTCCGGGACCCTGACAACCAGGACAGGTATTTCGGAGCGGCGCACCACCAGCTTTACCGTATCTCCCATTACTGCATTCATGAGCGAACCGCGGCTATGACTGCCCATTACGATAAGATCATAATTTCCTGTTTCTGCCTCTTCAATAATCTCACGGGCAGGGTCTCCGATTTTCACGACGATACTGTAAGTTACGTCCGCCTGCTCCGGAGCATCTGCCTGGACTTCTTCGCAGAATTGTCCCACACACTCCTTAATGGCAACGTTGTCTCTTTTGCGGCTGGTCAAGAAGGCTCTTGCATCCTGCAGGTTTCGTGTCTTGATCTCCTCCCAGAGTTTATCATCAACATAACCCAACAGCCGCTTGTCCAGCTCCGGCCCTCCCTCGACTACGTGAATGGCCGTAAGCTCCGCTCCATAGTGAGTGGTAAGGCTTGCAGCATGGTGAAAGGCGTAGCGTCCGCTCTCGGACAGGTCTGTTGTGTAGAGGATTTTTTTGTATTCCACTTTTGGAATTGTTTCAGGAACTTTTTTTTTCATTTTCTTTACCTTTTCGCAGGGGCATGGCGCTCCATGCCACTACATATTTATTTTGCCGGTGATTTTTTAAAATAATCCATCCAGATGCCGCTTAAAAACAAGCTGTAGCCGTACGTGCCGACTATGATGAGTACAAAGGCTTTTACAATGTCCATAGCGCTGCCATTCAAGGTAAAGCCCGGGACATAGCCGAATAAGAACGCGCCCAGATACAGGAACTTGGCAAACTTGAAGGATGAAAAAGCGGTCTTCCACATATTGGCCTTGGCAATGGTAGCTCCTGCAAAAGCAGCAATACATACCGGCGGTGTGATATTTGAGTCCTGTGACAGCCAGTAAACGATCATGTGCGCAGCAATTTCATTGACACCCAGATGAGTCAGGGCAGGAACAGCAACCACCGCAGTGATGAGGTATGCGGCCGTAACCGGGACACCCATACCGAGGACGAGAGAGACGAGTGCTATCAGGAGAATAGTCAGGAACAGTCTTCCCCCTGCAAGCTCAATCACGATGTCAGCAATGGTAAGCATCAGCCCGCTGTAAGTGAGCACACCAATGATAATGCCGATGACCCCTACAACAGCGCCGATCTTGAGACTGCTTTCCGTACCGGCCCTGGACGCTTCAACGAATCGTTTCAGGTCAATACGTGTGTCCTTCCTGAACCAGCTGATGACCAGGCAGGCGACAATGCCCAGAATTGCTGAATAGGCAGGAGAATATCCGGCAAGCATAAAAACGGTGATTACGATAAGCGGCAGAGAGTAGAACCATTCTTTTTTTAATATCTCCATGGCGCTGTGTTCCGACTTTTCTCCTACGATATTGTTCTTTTTCGCGTAAAAATGGACCATCAGGTAGACGCTGTAGAAATACATGATAGCGGGGAATATGGCAACAAGCATTATTTTCGAATAGGGCAGGCCCGTCAGTTCCGCCATGATAAATCCGCCCGCTCCCATAATGGGCGGCATGAACATTCCACCGATTGATGCAGCCGGTTCAATTCCTCCAGCTACGTGTGGTTTGAAACCTGCCTTCTTCATCATCGGGATTGTAAAGGCGCCGGTGGAAACCGTGTTTGCAATCGCGCTCCCCGATATGGAACCGAAAAGGCCGCTTGCTATAACGGACACCTTGCCCGGTCCTCCGGTCTTATGACCGACTGCAGCCAGGGGCCAATCGATGAAAAATTTCTCGGCGCCGCACTTTTCGAGAAAAGCCCCGAATATAACAAAAAGAAGCACATAGGTTGCCAGGACATTGGCCATGATCCCGAATATGCCGTCGCTCTTATAGAATATGCTGATGCATAATTCCGGAAATGTATCCCCCGCATGGGAGATCAGGTCAGGCATATATTCACCATAGACACCATATAAAAGCAGCAGAGTGCCCAGTATTACAAAAACAGGTCCAACCACCCTCCTGGCCAGCTCGATACCGATAAGAACACCGATGACTGCCATAATCATGTCAAGCTGTGTCTCTGCACCGGTGCGATAGTTTATAACTTCAAAATTCAACATCCAGTATCCGATACTCACGATAGAAAGCAGCATCAGCATATAGTCGACGACCCTCATGATACGGGACTTTGACTGATAGATTAAAAAAACAAGAACATAGGTTAAGACAACATATATCCCCCTGTGATACTGTGTTGATGCCGGCTGCAGCACAGCGGAGTAAGAGTAGAAAAGGACAAGTATAATGGAACAGGCATCAAATATTACTTTTTCGACTTTATTTAATTTTTCAAACATGTTCCCTCGTTTATTGTTTTAGATGTAAGGGCGGGTTTCAAACCCGCCCCTACGGTTTCAGGTATTATTTTATAACACCCTTTTCTCTCCAGAACTTCTCAGCACCGGGATGAAGCGGGGTGACTATGCCTTTTACACCATCCTTGACTTTCATTGCCTTAAAGGTCTTTTTCTGGCTTACCATATGGGCCAGCCCTTCATCGGTGAAAATCTTTGAAAGCAGCTCATAAACAACGTCATCGGATACCTTGGAGTTCGCTACCCAGAGTGTTGAATCAAAGAATGACGGAGTGTCAGAGTCTACACCCTTATAAGTACCGGCCGGGACATTCAGTTTCCCGAAATATGGATATTTCTTGAAGTAACCGCTGTCTTCAGCGTCTTTCCCCAGGTTAATCAGGGCGATGTCGTTGGTCTGTGCCGCCATGATGACCGCACCGCTCGGGAATGCAGTAAACAGCCAGAACGCATCAAGCTGTTTGTTACCGAAGGCCTGTGCTGCATCATTGTATCCCATTGCGTTTCTTTCGATCTTGTCCCAGATCCCGAGATGGGTAAAGAACATCTCGCAATTGGCAAATGCACCGGAACCAGCATTGCCTACGCCGACTTTTTTCCCGGCCAGGTCCTTTGTGCTCTTGATTCCGGAACCTTTCCGAACTACCAGTTGTGCGGGGGCGCCATAGAGGTAAGCTACGGCCAGTACGTTTTCATATTTCCTTGTATCATTTTTCATCAACCCTTTTCTGCCCAGATACACGTGTCCTGAATAGACAACGGAAAATTGATGTTTACCTTTATTGACCTTCCTTAAGTTCTCTACTGAACCGGCTGATGACTGTGCTTTTACGGAGAAGCCCTTTATGTTTTTAACGGGCTTATAAGTCTGTATTGCATTAGCAACAACCTGGAACGTGCCGCCTGCAGGGCCGCCGCCGAATACGACCCTTTTTTTGGCAGCTACGTCTGTCTGAAAGGCCAATGTTATCATCGTCAATGTAAAACAGCCGATAATAACCGCATAAAAAGTTTTTTTCATTTTCATATCCTCCTTCTTTCATTGTTGCACATTGCTGTTCAATCAGCAACATAAATTAATTGAGCCGGGCAGCAGTTGATAGTGAATCCTGTATTTATCAATGCTGACCTGGAATGTGTTCACCCCCTTTCTTCTGTTTACCCCGTTAGAAAACTTTTCTAACGGGGCTTACACTCTTCATCTTTTGAAAAATGTGTTTTGAGTTATTACGCTTTGCATCATTTATCATTACCTTTTCCTGAATCCTTCCAGCCCGGAAGCGATTTGAACTTTGACGTGGCGATCTCTCCCGGCCATACACTCTCGAACCTGTTGTTCGTGACCTGAAGCACCATCGTTGGGAGGCTGTTCTGGCGCTCGAATTTTCCGTATGATTTAAAGCTGACCGGCCCGAAAGGTGTTTGCAGGTCGGTTTTATCCAGCGCTGCCCGGATATCTTCCGGGTTTAACGATTTCGCACGTCTAAGAGAATCTGCCGCTACAAGGAGCACTGAATAAGCCTCTGCCCCGTGATAATCCGGAGGGACGGCGTATTTTTTCATATAATTCCCGTAGTACTCATTTGTCCCCTGGTAAGGCAACTGGGGTGTCCATAGAGTAGCTGTAACGAGATAGTCGGAAGCGCTGCCTGCCATGGTAATAAACTTGTGGGATGTAAACCCTCCTGCAGCGCCTATCAATAAAGATTTAATATTCAGCTCCCGGATCTTTTTTACCAGTGAAGCCCCGTCCTTAAGATAAGAGACCATATAGATAACATCAGGAGGGTCGTCCTTCAAGGTCCCCAGCAGCTTCTGGAAATAGGCCGGACTCTCACGTTCTTTGTGATAGGGAATAATCTTGCGCATCTCAATATCATGCTCCCTGCAAAACCAGACCATCCTGAGCGCCCCGCTCGTCCCAAACGGGCTGTTTTCGTATACTATTGCAATGGAGGAGGGTTTGATCTTTTTAAGGAGGAGCTCTTCAACTCCCTTTGCGTACTCTTTTGCCGGGGGGTTCATCCTGTATACGTTCTTCCATCGCCTCTGGGTGATCCTGTCATCAGCTGCAGTGGATATGATAAAGGGTATTCCTAAATCGTTTGCTATTCCTGCCGCATATATCGTGTTACTGCTTCCATAACCGCCGACTATCATAACAGCCCCGCCTTCTTTTACAAGAGAGATTACTGCTTTTTCGCCGGTGGGCCGTTTTCCCCCGTCATCGGCATAAACAAGCTTTAAAGGCCTGCCCTTGATCCTTCCTTCCCTGTTTATGACCTCAAGGGCCATCTCGTGTGAATTTCTCATCATATTTGCATAGGTAAACTTCTCCCAGTGCAGAACCCCTATGACAATGGGATCAGCGGCTCTGGCTGTATCCGGGGCGGAAAGTATGCTGATTACAGATAGAAAAACAGGAATAACAGCAAGGAACAGAATATGTTTTAAACTCTGCTTCATGACTCCTCTCTCATTTAGTTAATAACAGGAGTTATATATGGATCGGGAACGGTCTATGTGTTTCGAAAATTGATACTATAATTGTATTAGAACAGGAAAGATAAGAATATCGGTTTATGTAAGGTTTTTTGTGTAGGTCTTTTCCTACAACAAGGCCTGGAAAAAGTGCAGATAGTTTTGCATTATTAATGCTGCTGTAATAGAGCAGTAATATATTGCTGCTTCTATGATGGTGAAAAAGCGCGAAAGTCAGAAAAAATACTTGTTCAGGCTTTTCATTAATTCAATATGCATATGTTCACTCGGAATAATACGAAATTCTACCCAGTTGTCTTTCTGGTTCGACTGGACCGGGATAGCGGTTGCAGTGAATGTACCGAAAAAGTTTATGAGACCCGGTTCAACCTGGTACAGAGAGTTCAGTATAGATTCGGCTATACGCTGTCTCTCAGTTCTTATCTTTTGGGTCACGTCCATCCGTGGACTCACTTTAAACCTTGTGCTTACCAATACAAGATCAAACTGGGAACGCATGTCCTTGTCCTGTAACATAGCTAAAAAGACCTGGCTCAGTTTCTTAAGGAATTTGCTGTCTATTGCCTGCCGGTGAACAGGATCAGGAAAGATCAATGAGCCGTTAACGAATATATAATTTCTGGCCAATATAATTCCGTTGACTTTTTCTGTGTCGAATTCCTTTACAAGTAAACGGCTTATGTCCTGTATGAAATCAACTCTGGGCTGAGCAATAGAAAGTGATGGTTCCAGATATCGCTGTGCCCTGACGGCTTTATAATATAAGAGAGCGCTTGAAAACATAAGACCGATCAATGTCAGGGCCAGTATCGGTCCGGGAGGCAGAATAAATTTTTTAAAACGGTCAAATCTCATTTTTATTTACCCTCAAGTTTTTTAATGCTTTCAAGCGCCGCCTGAACCCCTTTTTCAGTGATATCAGCAGGACGATGAATTGCCCTGTTCCTCAGGCGCATCATCTTGCCGAAGAGTCCGGCTTTGAGAGGAGAGAGACGGCGGGAACGTTCCAGTTCTTTTAAACAGTCGGACAAGTTGGTGAAAGCGCGTCCGACATGCTTGCTGGTAAAAGCTTTAAGCCTGATTTCAATATAGTGTCCGAAAAGAAGGGCTGCAGCGATCTTGTCGCCTGTTCTCATATATTGAAATATTCTCCCGGGTGAAACAGGGCTGCTCAGAAGTTTAATGTTTTCTCGCGATTCCTGCTCTCCAGGGGCCAAATCCTGTATTTTTTTATAGACTTCAATACACTTGTCCATTTCTTCTTTTTCAAGATAGGACTCTGCAAGTACAAAGAGATCACGCACATTATCGGCAGCCTCCTTCTTTTTAAAGGCAAAAGAGAAAGCTCTCTGCAAGGCCTCTTTCTTATCGTCTTTTTTATCAAGGACATCAAAATGCCTTGCCCAGCGCTTGCTCTTCAAAACATTATCTTTTGTGAAGCGGAACAGCTGCTCAGCCACCTCGTTTTTATTCAGCTTGCCGCTGATTACAATAATCGTCAGTGTTGGATATTTTTCAAAGATTTCAGGCAGGGCGTCAATACCTTCGCTTAAACGGTCAAACTGGATATCAAGGGTCAGCAGGTCAATTGTATTTGTCCTTAAAAGTTCGCGGGCTGTTTTGACGCTCGATGCCTCATAGAAAGTGATTTTTGTCTTAAGAGAACTGAGTGCCTGCTGGATTTCCAGCTTCAGCAGCTCCCTGTCTTCATAATCGTCATCTGCGATAAGTACTTTAAACATTCAGCGCCTCTTCAACAAATGGCAGGTTAATGATTATTTCAGTGCCGGTCCCTGGTTCTGTGTGCTCTTTTCCAACTCTGATTTTCCCGGCATGAAGCCCGATGACGTACTTTGCAAAATACAGCCCCTGTCCCCAACCGGTCTTGCTGTCAACTCCCTTATAAAAACTCTCATCTGCCTGCTGTTCATTCATCCCAATGCCCTCATCCCTGAAGGAAAGAGCAACATACGGGCGTTTTACGTCTCTGTCTATTGAAAAGGAGACAATGATTTTTGCCCGCGGCTGCCCGGGTTTTTTGAACTTCACAGCATTATCAAGAAGATTTTCAAAAACAGTGTACAAAAGGTCTTCTGAAGCATAAATATCAGGTGGAGATAACTGGTCCCGGAAAGTTACATCAGCAAGGTCCTTGTGCTGGTCCGCGATTTCAGAGAGCATTTGTTTAAGAGAGATCTTTGTGAAACCGGCAAGTTCCTCCTCACGTTCCTCTGAGATCTTTTTAAATATCGTAATATCTGCAAACAGCTTTTCAAGGTTTCCGTCCAGGCGTTCCCGTGATTCGTCCGGAATGCCTGAAAGCAGGTCGAGCCGCCGTTTGATCCGGGCAAGATTATTTTTAAATTCATGGCCTATTGTTGCTGATATGTAACGTATAAACTCATTGCGGCGGGCGATCTCCTGGTTCTTTAACAGAAGCAGTCTGTTTTCCTGTGACCGCCTCTGTCTCTGTTGATAAATAAAGGTCAGGTACACGCTGAATATTGCGAAGGATAGAATCATTACGATGAATGCAGTATTTGAAACTTTATGGGATGAATCCAGGATCCCCTGCATAATTGACAAGCGGTCTGTCATGGAAGAATCAGGGGATATGGAATAAAGGCCCTTAATGGGAAGAAGCCAGGGTATCAGACGGTCAAAAGGAGTGATGAAATAGTCCAGGTATATCATGAAAAATAATGACCAGATCAGGACCATTACAAGCAGCATTGCCGTATACTTAATTTTATTAATAATCTTCTTAATATAGATAAGCATATATCATTGTAATCAAAACAGGGCATTATTGTCCTTACATATTCTTGTTGTTAAGAAGAATGAAGTTGTTATCGGGAATTATTACACGATTAACAACAAAAATCTGATTGAATGAAACGGATAAAGGCAGAACAATTTAATTGTCGTTTTATGAAGAAATGAACTTGAATACCCCGTTTTGTAAACGGGGATGAAAAGTTCTCCTTTCAAGTCTCCCCCTTTGGAAAAGGGGGATTAAGGGCATAGGTGTTAAGTTAAGAAATCCAAAAAAGTAGTTAGCGCGCCATATTTTTTTGACAAAAGCCGGTAGCATCAGCTAAGCTA
>JBDLIC010000028.1:0-28312 GCA_039715075.1 Nitrospirota bacterium | reverse complement strand
TGCCGCCTCATCTCTATCACCTCATCTTCTCTAAGCCTGCCTTTCTTGCGGAGTATCTTATCAGGAATTCTAATCTTTCCAACATCATGGAAAAGGCAAGCTATCTCAAGATCTTGAAGTTCCTCTTTGCCAAGACCGGCTTCTCTTCCAAGCTGTAATGATAATTGTGAAACTCTTGTAGCATGACCGTGAGTATAAGGGTCTTTGGCATCTATGGCTGCAGCAAGCACTTTAACTGTAGATACATATGCCTCTTCAAGCTCGCGTGCATACTCATTCAGTTTGTCCCGCTGATTAGTTATTAAGGAGCCCATCTCATTAAAACTGTTGGTCAATCTCCCGAGTTCGTCTTCCGAATAAACCATAAGGGGCTTGATTCTTTTTCCTTGTTTCAGTTCATCAACACCTGATGAAAGCTCCTTGATAGATCGTGTTAAGAAAGAGGACAATATAACACTAACAATCACACCTAAGAAAACGGTAGCAGTAAATGCCCCCATTATTCGCTTTTGAGTCGCATTCTGTGCATTTGATAGAACCGATTTATTGATACCGAGTATTACAGTACCAAATGATTTATTCATAACTTCAATGGGGCTAACTACCTCAAAAATAGTACCTCTCATGCCATGTACTTCTTTTACAATAGTACCATCCTGTTCTTTTTTTAATATCTGTCCTTCCGGGTATTTCAGTATCTTTCCAATCTGATTGATATCACTATGCACTATTGTCTTCTTGTCAGTACCAATAATCGTAATGTACTCAACATCTTTGTTTGAATTTTTTATTTTAAATACGATATTATCGAGACCCAGCAAATCCTTGGAGAGAAAGTTATACCCTGCAGACGCTGCTATGCTTCTACTCAATTCTTCTCCTCTTTTAAGAATCTCGTTTATGATGTTTTTGTTCATGATTTGCAGTGTTATAAGACAATAAACAGAAGTTGTAGCAATAAGAAGTATGAACACAATAAGTGAAACCTTCCATCGTATATATTTATTAAATAGATTGAACATTATTATTCAATTTATCGGACATACAGTAAGATTTCTTTAAGAAATAGCATAAAGTTTTGATACATTACGATTGCAGGACTTTTAATTATGGTCTAATTTAAGGTAAAAAAACGCAACCTATTGATTTCCTGCTGAAATATTGCATAAAGCATTAAGATGTAAAAATCACGATAAAAGGAAAGAACTAAATCCTCACCTATTTGTTTTCTGGTTCAGCTTATTAAAAATGAAGACTTCAATCTATAATGATCATTTTTTGTTCCACGAAAAGCGATTAGATATATGTGAAATAAACGATTCGGGGGAATTTTCTGTAACTTTTAAATTTATTAATTTTATGCAGCTGTTCGAACGGCTCAAGCGGTTTTTTAATATTCTATCTTCTCAAGAAACAACCCGCATGCGGGAGCTGTTTTCCCTGCGGTTCTCCGGTCTTTTGCTTCCAGGATCTCCTCCATTTTCTCCGGCGGTAAATTGCCCCTGCCAATTTCAACGAGTGTGCCGGCAATATTTCTTACCATGTGTCTGAGGAAGGCATTGGCCTGTATGCTTATTTTTATGACTGGCGCATTGAATTTCAGGGCAATAAATTCTATTGAGGCAGTTTCTGATATTGAAATATCCATGATCTCTCTGACAGGGTGCTTTGAACTGCAGCCCGAGGCGCGAAAACTGGAAAAGTCCTGTTTCCCGATCAGGTAACCGGTAGCTGTCCTCATAGCATCAGAATTAAGCTGATACGTCATCTGCCATGAATACCTTTTCAGAAAGACAGAATAAGGGCCTGTTTGGGAAATAAGGTAGGAATATGTTTTGTTCTTTGCATCATAACGCGGATGGAAATCCTCGGGGCATTCCTCTGAATGTATTATCCTTATGTCTTCCGGAAGATTAGCATTTAGCGCCCTGAGAAATACGTCAGGTTCCAGTCTTGAATGAATACCGAAGACACCAACTTGCTCCAGTGCGTGTACCCCTGCGTCGGTCCTCCCTGCACCTGTGACCCGTACCCGTTCATTGGTAACTGAAAAAACCGCATCTTCCAGGAGCCCCTGGATTGTTGTATCTTTTCTCTGCACTTGCCAGCCTGAATAAACGGTTCCATCATATTGAACAATGATTTTAATATGTTTCATTATTTAATTTATAGTCAGATAAAATAATATATATGGACATGCTGGTTAATTCCTGCTAATTTTATATTAAAAGATGTTTTTGATAAAGCAATTTATTATGCCGGGGATAAGGTGTTGAGAAAGTATATTTTCATAATTCTGATAGTAATCGGATATTCTGCCTTCAATGGTACAGATTCCTGTTTTGCGATGGATGCAGAGGGATGTCTTACCTGCCATCAATATCCCGGCCTTGTGCTGCTCGAAAAGCCGAACAGCTTTAAGGTGCTTCATATTGATGAAAAAAAGTATCTGAATTCGCCGCATGGCAGATTTAATTGCAGAAAATGCCATACGGAAATAGAAAAGGTTCCGCATACGGATGAGACTGATGTTAGCTGCACGGTTGAGTGTCATCATGATGATAAAGAGGAAATCAATGCCATTGACCTGACTCTGGACCCTGTACATAAGGGCGAAAAATATTCGATCGAAAGTCTGGAGACCAGATCATCCTGCCGGGTCTGTCATGCACTGTATCCCCATAGCGAACATAAAATAGTAAGGGCATTTGTCAATATGCATGCAGGATTTATGATCTGTGAAGTGTGTCATTTGAGAGTTGAGAGGCTTTCAGGTTCAGGTGTCTGTGATGAGTGTCATGCATTAAAGGCGGAATTGATTTATGTATGGACATGGCCAGAGAGAGTGAAATTCAAAGGGGAACCGTACGGCAGATATATTAATACAAAAACAGACTGGAATAAAGGAAGTTTTTTTTCCGGGCTGAAAAGGATATTTTCTTCAGATAATAATACATCCGGGGAAAGACGACAGGAGGATTACTCAATTTCAAGGGTAACTATTATTTCTGTGTCTAAAGGAGGTAAGAAAAAGACCCTGATGAATATTCGGGACACTGAGGCGGCTGTGGATTTCAGGGCCAGGGAAAAAAGAATGGATACGGTTGAGAAAGAGATGAAATTAAAATATTTTCACAGGGATATAGCAAGGCATGAGATCAGCGTGGCCTGCGAAGAATGTCACTCTGAAAACAGCATGCTGGATTATAAGAAACTGGGCTTTGGTGAAATAAAATCCAACAAGCTGAAAAGACTGAACATCAAAGGCCTGATAACAAAATACAGGACTTTTTTCTTTCCGAAATTATTGGATGCTGGTAAATGATAGATGCATTTATGAGACTAATGTTATCATCATGAGTATGAAATTTAGACCGGTTAGTTTTAAATGTTTTTTTGTAGTGATTTTAACTATACTTCTTTTCCTTCCTCTCGTATCATTTTCATCGGAACTCTTCTATACAATACAGTCGGGCAGCTTTTCTGATATAAAGGATGCCCACAGGCATTTTGATTCTATCATGGAAAGGTTACATGCAAAGGATCTTTCTCATCTCAGGATAGAAAAAGTTGGAGAATTTTATTCGGTCAGGATCGGCATGTTTGAGGATTATGATACAGCAGAGAAACTGCTTAAGACTAATGAATCTCAGCTTTACGAAGCTATGATATTGAAGGCCTATGTTAAGGATGAAAGGATAGTAGCTTTACATGAAACTGCAGTATTGACTGAATCCGGGAAGGTGGATAAGGATTTCCGGCCAGATCCGCTTTTGAAAAGAACAGAACTGAGGATTGCTGAAGACCCCGGAATAGAGACTATGGGGGGAGAGTTATTATCAAGCATAAAGAACGTGGAGAATAATCACGGTTATGATGTCGAAACAGTGGATTACGGCAAACACAGAAAAGCTGCGGAACTCTTTCAAAAGGCCGTAGAGATTAATCCGGATTCTGCGGAAGCACATTACAATCTTGGAGTCGCTTACGGTAATCTGGGCATGTTTCAAAAAGCGGTCAAAGCATATAAGCGGGCAGTAGATCTGGACCCGGGCCATGAAAAAGCATATTGTAACCTCGGCATTGTCTATGAAGAGGCAGGAAATTACAAAGAGGCAATTGAAGTTTATGAGAAAGCAATAAGAATGAATCCTGGCAGTGCTGACCTGTATCTGAATCTTGGAATTACCTACGGCAGGTCGGGTATGAACAGAAAAGCAGTGGATGCTTTAAAGATATCTGTGAGAATAGCTCCTGATTATGCAGACGCACACTATAATCTTGGATTTGCATATTTGATGTTAAACGATAAAAACCGTGCTATGAGTGAATATAAAACTCTAAAGGGCCTGGACAATGAATTTGCTGACAGACTTCTTAGTGAAATACTGGGACTGGGCAGTCTGAAACTCCGGTAGAGTGGCTTGTCTGGAAAATCCTCGTATTTTCATATCATACTATTACTAACAATAATCCTCTGAATGTTGTTGTCAGATCTCTGGCATTTAACCGGATTATTGCCTGATCCAGGTTTAAACAAATACTTCTTTTTTCTGTATTGTATTGCCATTTAAGGGCTTTCCTCCTAAGTCTGATTTTTTTACACTTTTTCTTGGCATTTCTTTCAAGAAAAACCACTTTCACCCGTCTCTAAGAGTGAAGAAGGGGGTAAGTTGCTGAATTATATGTGTAATTAAATTTTACAATTTCATTTAAGTTTTTGAAATATTAACCGATAAGATAGCAATGCATAATTCACATTTTAAGAAAGTTCGCATACTTTACCCAGGAGGGGAAAAGAGCTGAAAGTCCGTTATGGAGTAATGATTCATACAGGAAAGGAGATATGATTCATAATAAGATTGGTGCATAAATAAGGGGGTCAGGGAAATTAAATTTGAAAGGGGTGAGAGTTATGAAGAAGTTCGGGAAAAAATGTGTAGGAAGTGTAATGAAAAGTATCTGCATAGGAATAATTATAACTGGAGCAGCACTTTTACTAAGTATTCCTCAAACAGCATTGGGAGCCCTTGAAAAGGACAACTCAATTACAAGCGACTGGCAAAATGGTATTGCCAATGCTGTGGAAAAAGAAGTCAGGAGCAATGATCGGGGAGTACATAAACAGACTTTTCTCAGCAAGCTGTTCTTCAGTGATGAAAAGAACGTTTATGATATTATCAAAAAGATAGTTCAGTCAGAAGATAAGATGTACTCCAAAGAATAAATGAACCGGGGTGAATCACGAAAGGGATGAGGTATTTCCTCGTCCCTTTTTTCGTTAAACAGGAAGCATTGAGAAACCAGGATTGAAGTTATCCTTATTTGTCTCAGGCAGTTAAATACCGATTGCTGCCCTCGCTTCTTTCATGGTTTCAGAGGCGGCATAAGCTGCTTTTCGGGACCCTGCTTCAAGTATGTCTTCAAGCAGCTCCGGTTTCCCAAGAAGGTCACTGCGCTTTTCCCATATCGGCTCCAGAATACTGAACAGGTTTTTTATCAGGATTTTTTTGCAGTCTATGCATCCTATGCCTGCGGTACGGCATCCTTCGGCCACTTCATCCTGCTCGCTTTTGGAGGAGAAAACCTTGTGCAGCTGAAAGACAGGTGACAGTTCCGGGTCTCCCTTGTCCGTACGTTTAATCCTTTGAGGGTCAGTTGTCATTGTCCGGATCTTCTGCTCAACTTCTTCAGGCGAATCAGAAAGAAATACACAGTTGCCATAGGTCTTGCTCATTTTTCTTCCATCAGTGCCTACTACTTTTGGGTATTGTGCTAGAAGTCCCTCCGGCTCGGGGAAGACATCTCCATAAAAATTATTGAACCTCCTGCCGATTTCTCTTGTGATCTCAAGATGGGGCATTTGATCAACACCAACGGGCACATAGTTGGCTCTGTAAATTAATATATCAGCAGACTGGAGAAGGGGGTATCCCAGGAAACCGTATGTGTTAAGGTCTTTGTCCTTGACTTCCAGCTGTTTTTCTTTATATGTAGGGACCCGTTCAAGCCAGCCAAGTGGGGTCATCATTGAGAGGAGCACATGAAGCTCTGCGTGTTCAAGCACACGCGACTGTGCAAAGATCGTTGATTTGTCCGGATCAAGTCCAGCGGCAAGGCAGTTGATAAGTACATCACCTACATATTCCTTAAGCTGTGAGGTATCTGCATACTGCGACGTGAGTGCATGCCAGTCGGCAATAAAATAATAGCATTCATACTCATCCTGAAGTTTTACCCAATTTTGCAGAGCACCTACAAAATTGCCTACATGCATCTTTCCGCTGGGCTGCATTCCGCTGAGAACTCTCTTTTTTGACAATTAACGGTCTCCTTTCAATTTAGAAAAATGGAACGAATAAAAGTAATATATTAACCAGGGGATAAATAAAATAACCTGCAATTCCGGTAAAGATCAGAGCAATCAGTATCATAAACCCGTACGGCTCTATTCTGCTATATGCTGCAGCCTGTCTGTGAGACAGAAAACCTGTGAGTACCCTTCCACCGTCAAGCGGGAGTATCGGCATCAGGTTAAGCGCTGCCAGGAAAATGTTTATACTGACACTGAATTGAAGCATTAATGCAATCGGCGTTAAGACGGCATTGATGACACTGCCTTGAAAGAGCGACATAAGTGGTCCGATAATAATCACCAGGACCAGGGAGCTTAAAATTGCAAGAATTACATTGGTAATAGGTCCTGCTGCTGCTGAGATTGCCATGCCTTTTCTGGGGTTATGAAAGTTTGCAGGGTTGATAGGGACCGGTTTTGCATAACCAAAAATAATTCCTCCGAGGGCGACCATTATGAGAGGCAGAATCACTGTCCCTACAGGATCGATATGTTTAACAGGGTTAAGCGTTAACCGACCCATTAATTTTGCTGTAGGGTCTCCGAGTCTGTATGCAACGTATCCATGCGAAACTTCATGGAGTGTTATTGCCAGGATTAGCGGTGGAACGGATATTATCAGTTTCTGTATTACACTTGACATTTCCATAATATTTGCGTAGATATTCTACCTTAAATCAGTTGATTAATTCACGAAGCAGGGCAGGGGCGTAGGGCACTTGATGAGAGAAGCGTCATGAATGCAGAGAATCATGTATGATAATTATCAGATTATCTCAGGAATATTACTGTGTAGATATTTTAATGTAACAATTTGTATAATTTATGACCTGAAAATTAGATATCTGAAAAGAAACCCGGAAAATTATTCCTTTGTCTGTAAGTCCTGAAAATCTGTGATGTCTGCAAAGGTCGAATTTAAAAGTGTAAGGAGAGAAAAATGAATGTGACTGTGAAAAACAAAAAGCTGAATGACTGGATTAAAGAAGTGGCGGAAATATGTACGCCTGACGATATTTATGTGTGTAATGGGTCTAAGGAAGAATATGATCTAATGATTAAGAAACTGATTGACGCAGGTATAGCCTTACCGCTTAAGAAACGCCCGAACAGTTTTCACTTCAGATCAGATCCTAGTGATGTGGCGCGTGTTGAAGACCGTACTTATATCAGTACTCCTGATCAGGAAGAGGCAGGTCCTACGAACAACTGGCTTGATCCGGGGGAGCTTAAAAAAATCATGCTGGACCTGTATAAGGGATGTATGAAGGGCCGTACGATGTATGTGATCCCTTTTTCGATGGGGCCCATTGGTTCGCCGATTTCGAAGATAGGAATAGAGATTTCGGACAGCCCCTATGTAGTCATTAATATGCATATTATGACCCGTGTAAGTGACCGGGTCCTTGAACTGCTTTCAACGGACGGAGAATTTATTCCCTGTCTGCATTCAATCGGCGCCCCGCTTGCTGAAGGCCAGGAAGATACGAAGTGGCCGTGTGCTCCGATAGAAAAAAAGTATATAAGTCATTTTCCTGATGAGAACCTGATCTGGTCTTATGGTTCAGGGTACGGCGGCAACGCCCTGCTCGGAAAGAAATGCCTGGCGCTCCGCATTGCCTCCGCCATGGCGAGGCGTGAAGGCTGGATGGCGGAGCACATGCTGATTCTCCGCCTGACCAGTCCCGAAGGGAAACAGTACCATATTGCTGCTGCATTTCCCTCTGCATGCGGGAAAACAAACCTTGCAATGATGCAGCCGTCTATTCCAGGCTGGAAATGTGAGTGTATCGGTGATGACATTGCATGGATGAAGACAGGTCCTGACGGGCGTCTTTATGCAATTAATCCTGAAAACGGTTTCTTTGGAGTAGCGCCGGGTACCTCATACGATACGAACCCCATGGCAATGGATTCAATAAAGGAAAATTCTATTTTTACAAACTGCGCCATAACTGATGACGGCGATGTCTGGTGGGAAGGTATGGACGGAGATGCCCCCAAACATGCCATTGACTGGAAGGGAAATGACTGGACTCCTGAGAGCTCTACTGATGCGGCCCATCCGAACGCACGCTTTACTGCCCCTGCATCACAGTGCCCTGTCATATGTGAAGACTGGGAAAAGCCCGAAGGTGTACCTATTGATATTTTTATATTCGGTGGCCGCCGCAGCACTGTTGTCCCTCTTGTGCATGAGGCATACAACTGGGACCACGGGGTTTTTCTCGGCTCTACTGCTGCCTCTGAGACAACTGCTGCAAATATAGGTGCGGTAGGCAACCTCAGACGCGATCCTTTTGCAATGAAACCGTTCTGCGGCTACAACATGGGCGACTATTTCAAGCACTGGTTTGATATGGGTGACAAACTCGCAGATAAGGCCCCGAAGATGTTTTATGTCAACTGGTTCAGAAAGAGTGATGACGGCAAGTTCCTGTGGCCGGGTTTCAGTGACAACAGCCGCGTACTGAAGTGGATGTGTGACCGTGTTGACGGTAAAGTGGGGGCAAAGGAAACGCCCATAGGCCTGGTTCCGAATGAAGGAGACCTTGATACAGACGGCCTCGGGATATCTTCTGATGATGTAAATGAGCTTATGAGAGTGGATGCTGATGCCTGGAAGGCTGATATCCCTGATATTGAGAACCACTTCTCCACGTTTGGCGACCGTCTGCCTGAGAGACTAAAAAAACAGCTTCAGGAGTTTATAGAACGACTGGGATAATCTTTAGCCAGGCTGTTTTATTGAGATATTTTATTAAATTTTCAATACCCCACAGTCTCTGCTGTGGGGTTTCCTCTTAATCCCCACTTTGGAAAAGGGGGGCGAGGGGGGATTTTTAAAATAATAGTTTTTTTACCTAACGATACCCCGCTGTCTCTGCGGCGGGGAGTCTTCATTTGACAAGTTGCAATTCTTATCATATATAAGTATAGAGGGGATTTAATAAGGCAATGCTGGATACTCCTAAAAAACACAGGCCACGTATCGGGGCAATTCTACTTGAATACGATTTGATAACCCAGGAACAGCTGGCAAGGGCCCTGAAAGCAGATCCAGAGCGGGAGACGCCTTGGATCGATTCTTGAGGAGATGGGGTGTCTGGATGTTGATACACTCCTGAGCCTGTTTGGTAAACAGTATGACCGTCCCTTTGTAAATCTGTTTGAAGTGAATGTGCCGCCGGTCTTAAGCACATTATAAGGCAGGGCCCTGATGCAGGACGGGTTTGATAACATGTTTTCCATTGAGCGCAGAATTGCAAACCTCTGCCTTGAAGACAGGATTTCTTTTGAAGACGGTTTGAAAGTCGGCTGACAATCCAAACCACTATCAGGAGCTGGTCAGAGAAGGTCAGACAGAAAAAGGCAGTAAGGACTGAGAGCTGAACGCTGACGGCTGACAGCTTTTTAAAAAGCCACCGAGGGGATTCGAACCCCTTGCCTGAGCATTACGAATGCCCTGCTCTACCAGCTGAGCTACGGTGGCGGTTTATCCTGATTAAAGCCTTAATATAATACACTACAATCCTGCTGCTCTTCCACTATGCTGGTTTGTGAAAAGTTCTCCTTTTATGTCTCCCCCTTTGGCAAAGTCGAATCGACCCTCGTGAGACCCGACTCGGGGGGGATTAAGGGGGATTTTATAAATAGAACATCTATAAATCCCCCCTAGCCCCCTCACGTATCGGATCTACGACTTTACTAAAGGGGGGAATGCAGGCTGAGCAGTCAATAAGATGTTACATTTTGCAGGCGGATAGCTTTACTAATAACAGATCGTTTTGCTTTTTTGTCTCTTATTTTTTATTTTATATATCAACTAAACAGATTTCCAGTAATAAAGAGGAGAACCATAATCAAAGCATACATCCTGAAAAGGCTTCTGCTGTTAGTCCCTCTTTTTCTCGGGATAACAGTCATAACTTTTGCGCTTATAAAGGCCCTGCCCGGTGACCCGGTTCTTAGCCTTGTAGGAGAAAGGAGCAGCCCGGAGACAATAGAGCGTATAAAAAAACAGATCGGTACTGACAGGAGTTTTATCTTCCAGTATACAGGATATGTACAATTGCTTTTAAAAGGGGAGATGGGGCGTTCATATTATACACAGAGGGATGTCGCGCGGGACATTCTGGATAAATTCCCTAATACGCTGAAGCTTGCATTTGCATCAATGATATTAGCTGTCCCCATAGGCCTGATATTAGGATTTGTTTCCGTGAGAAACAAGGGAAAGCCGCTGGACATTTTCACTTCAATAATTGCTGTCGGGGGTATCAGCCTCCCTGTTTTCTGGATTGGACTAATACTTATATATATTTTTTCTTTTTTGCTGAATCTTCTGCCGCCTTCAGGGACCGGTGATATACGGTTTTTAATTCTCCCGGCTGTGACCCTGTCTTTGCCTGCAGCTGCATCTATTGCACGGGTTGCCCGTACAACCATGCTGGAGATAATCGGGGAACCCTTTGTGCAGACTGCCAGGGCAAAAGGCCTTGGCGAGACGGCCATACTGGTAAAACATGTATTTAAGAATGCATTAATTCCTCTGGTCACGATAATAGGGCTTGATTTTGCGAGCTATCTTAACGGGGCAGTACTCACTGAAACAATATTCGGGTGGGACGGAATAGGGCGCTTCACGATGGAGGGCATCATAAAAAGGGATTATCCCGTTGTAATGGGCTGTCTCCTTGTTGGTACTTCGGCCTTTGTCTTAATAAATTTTGCGGTTGATATTCTTTATCAATATCTTGATCCGAGGATAAGAATAATTGAACATTCCGGGTAAAATAGCCATTATTGCTTTGATCGTGATCGCAGTGGTTTCAGTACTTGCTCCTGCGATATCACAATATGACCCTGTTAAAATAGACCTCGACAGTATAAAGGAAAAACCGGGCCAGGACCACTTGCTTGGCACTGATAATAAGGGAAGAGACATATTAAGCCGTATACTGTATGGTGGGCGCTTTTCTATCGGCATTGCCCTGCTGGCAGGTATCGTATCTCTTCTGGCCGGGTTTCTGGTCGGTATTGTTTCGGGTTATTACGGTGGGAAAACAGATATTGTTCTTATGATGTTTGTGGACCTTGTGCTTTCGTTCCCGTCCCTCCTTCTGGCAATAGGCATCTCTCTCATTTTACCTTCCGGTCTTATAACGGTAGTTGTGGCGATTGCTTCTGTCGGATGGGCCTCATTTGCACGGTTGATAAGGGGACATGTGCTGGTGCTTAAAGAACGGCCTTTCATAGATGCTGCAAGAGTGATAGGATGCTCTGATGCAAGAATATTGTGGAGTCATATCCTGCCTAACTGTCTGCCGCTGAGTTTTGTTTATCTCGGTCTAAAAATGGGGGGATATATACTGACAGAATCAGCGCTCAGTTTCCTCGGTCTGGGGGTGCAGCCTCCAATGCCGACATGGGGTTCGATGATAAGCCTGAACAGGGTGTATATCCTGTCTGCTCCATGGACGGTGATTTTCGCGGGAATTGCTATTCTTATTACTGTAGTCTGTTTTAATATTATAGGTGATGCATTAAGGGACAGTCTGGATTACGCGGCAAAATGAAGAATTTTATCAGCCTTCGGCTATTTTTTCTTCCTCTTCCTGGCGGGTCTTGCAGTCTATGCAATACGTAGCGACCGGGCGTGCTTCAAGACGTTTGATGCCTATTTCATTACCGCACTCTTCACAAACACCATAATCTTCATTATTATCGATACGCAGTATGGTCTCTTCAATCTTCTTCAGGAGCATTCTCTCTCTGTCTCTCAGTCTCAGCATAAAGTTTCTGTCTGTTTCAGCGGTTGCCTGGTCTCCCATGTCCGGGAAGTTGAGTTCCGACGGGAGGGCGTTCAATGTTTCTTCTGCTTCCCTCAGTAAAGCTTCTTTCTGCATGATAAGGTTCTGCTTGATTGTCTGAAATACCTTTTCTCTTCGGGACAGTTTAACAGTCTTTTTTGCTTTTGACTGCTTCTGCTTGGGAGCAGCAGTTTTGGCCGTCTTTTTTGTTTCGGTCTTCGAAGTCTTTCCTGTTTTCTTTGCAGCTTTTGAACTCTGTTTTTTTGATGTTGCTTTCTTTACCATATAGTTAATTCCTCACCAGAATTTTTATTTTTTGATAAAAAGTAAATTAACAGATTTATGACAACTAAGTCAAATTGTTTTTTTCCGTCTTACAGTATCTTGACAAAGCTCCTTTGATTACTTTAAGTTATCCAGTGAAAATCACCTGTATGTTTATGTAGTCTTAGTCGGCAATAATTATTCGAATCTTTAGTAAAATGCCTGGCAGTGAATATTAAAAAATGAGCAGGAATTTGCTGTAAAAATTATACTAGGGATAAAGCAGGAGTAATAACTCTTCAATTCCGGGAGGTTTTATGTTTCTTGGTGTGAATGTAGACCATGTAGCAACAGTCAGAGAGGCCAGAAAAGATATTGAGCCTGACCCTGTAAAAGCTGTTCCTCTGGCAATCAAGGGAGGGGCTGACGGCATTACCGTACACCTGAGAGAAGACCGGAGACACATAAATGACAGGGACCTTAGGTTGATAAGAAAAAATGTCTCTATAGAGCTGAACCTTGAAATGGCTGCAACATCTGAAATGATAGGCATTGCTCTGAAAGTTAAACCCGATATGGTAACCCTTGTCCCTGAGAAAAGGGCTGAACTGACAACAGAAGGCGGACTTGACCTCAAAAAAAACAAAAGGAAAATTAAAAATGCCGTTAATGCAATACAGAGTAAAGGCATCCCGGTAAGCCTTTTTATCAACCCTTTGCCTGCTGAAGTTGAGCTTTCAAAAGAGGTCGGCGCTCAAAGGGTCGAAATACATACTGGAATGTATTCAAATGCAAAAGGCAAAAAGCAGGCAAAAGAATTTGAGCGGGTCAAAAAGGCGGTTAAAAGAGGGCTTGATATAGGCCTGCAGGTTAACGCGGGGCACGGGCTGAATTATACAAATGTGCAGAAGATAGCAGCCTTAAAGGGTTTAAGAGGATTATATATTGGCCACAGTATCATTGCGCGGTCAGTATACGATGGAATTCAAAAGGCAGTGAGGGATATGAAGAAGCTCGTTAAGTAATAAAAGACGTCGAGCGTCGAGCGTCGGACGTCGAACGTAAATAAACGCACGACGCACGACGCACGACGGATTTTAGGAATGATATACGGCATCGGGATTGACATCGTTAAAGTGAAAAGGCTGGATGATGCTTTTGAAAAGTGGGGCAGAAAGTTTTTTGAAAAGATCCTTACCGATAATGAGATAGCATATTCTTTTAAGAAAAAAAATCCCTTTCCTTCTCTTTCAGTAAGATTTGCAGCGAAGGAAGCACTTATTAAAGCAATCGGAGCGGAGATTTCCGTTAATATGAAAGATATAGAAATACTGAATGACGACAGGGGGAGACCATCGTTGAAGGTGAAAAATAACCTTGCGGAGTTTTTCAGGGAAAGACGGATAATGCATTCTCATTTGTCTTTAAGTCATGAAAAAGAATATGCGGTCGCATGCGTGGTTTTAGAGAAGCTGGACTGACGATTATTTATTTCCCGGTAACACAGTTTTTTAAATAAATCAGATACTCAATATTGCCTTTGGGGCCTTTGACCGGTGACTTTTCTACTCCCATAGTTTTTAGTCCCATTTTTTCTGATTCTTTTTCTATTATTCCAACTATTTCAAGGCGTATTTTATCATCCCTGACAACTCCTCCTTTGCCGACATCTTTCTTCCCGGCTTCAAACTGCGGTTTGATTAACGCGACTATTTCTCCGGATGGTTTCAGGAATTCCTTTATCTTCGGGATTACTTTCAGGAGAGATATGAAGGACACATCAATTACGGCAATATCAATTTCATCATGTATTTTGTTTTTTTCAAGATATCTGATGTTGGTTTTTTCCATGAGGACAACCCTTTCATCGTTACGCAGTTTCCAGTGGAACTGACCGTATCCGACATCAACAGCATAAACCTTGCGTGCACCGTACTGCAAAAGACAGTCAGTAAAGCCTCCTGTTGAGGCCCCCGCATCCATCGCAGTTTTTCCTTTAACATTGATAGGGAAGACTTCCAGTGCATGCTGCAGTTTAAGGCCTCCACGGCTTACATAGGGCATTTTCTCTGCTACTTTTAATTCAACGTCCTGCCTTACAAGTGTGCCTGCCTTGTCAACTACAGTGCCGTTTACAGTAACATTTCCTCCCAGGATCAATGCCCTGGACTTTTCCCTGCTCTCAACGAGACCTTTTTCAAAGAGCAATTTGTCAAGACGGACTTTTTGTAATTTGTGTAAGGTCATCAGGTATGGAATGTTTAAAATTTATATGTTTTAAGTAGTATGTAAATCGGTATGATAAATATTATGCGGCCACATAATAAATAATTTACAACTGCTAGTTCGAAGTTTGTACGGAACCTGAAGGATTTTCCTTCTTACTAAGCAGCTCAAGTGTTTCCTTTGCTATCCCTTCAGCATCGAGCCCCAGGTTTTTTCTCAGAAGGCTCTGCGGACCCTGTTCGATGAATTTATCAGGCAGGCCCAGTATTTTCAGATTAAGGCCCTTGATGCCGGCCTTGATGAGTTCTTCCATAACAGCACTCCCGAAGCCGCCCGAAACAGCATTTTCTTCGACAGTGAGTATCTGTTTTGTCTCTGCAGCACGTGCAGTAATAAGGTCCATATCCAGCGGTTTTATAAACCGTGCATTAATGACACATGCGTTTATGTTTGCCTCGGAAAGAAGCTTTGATGCTTCAACGGCAGGTTCAACAGTATTGCCTATTGCGATAATTAGTACGTCCGCTCCCTCATTTATAACCTCAGCTTTTCCGATCGGGATATCTTTCAGTTCACCTGCTTCCTGATTGTCAGATACAGATCCCCTCGGGTACCTTATTGCACAGGAGCCCTCATGAAGAACTGCTGCTTTGAGCATACATCTTAGTTCGAAACCGTCTTTAGGAGCCATCACAACCATGTTCGGTATATGTCTCAGGTAAGAAATGTCGAATGTTCCGTTATGGGTGGGGCCGTCGTCCCCGACGATGCCCGCCCTGTCAATGGCAAATATAACCGGAAGGTTCTGCAGGCATACATCATGGATTATTTCATCGTAGGACCGCTGAAGAAATGTTGAATATATTGCGACGACCGGTTTAAGCCCCTGGGTTGCAAGCCCTGCGGCGAAGGTAACGGCATGCGGTTCTGCTATCCCTACATCATAAAATCTCTTCGGGAATTTTCTTACAAACTCGGAAAGACCTGTGCCCTCTGTCATGGCTGCTGTTATGGCAATAATCCTGTCATCATCTTTAGCGAGCTCGGCAAGGCAATTCCCGAAAATTGCACTGTATGATTTTTTACCCGAAGAAAGCTGCTCGCCGGTCTCGATATTAAAAGGGCCTACGCCATGAAATATTCCGGGGTTTTTCTCTGCAGGTTCATAGCCTTTCCCTTTTTTTGTGATCGTGTGAATTAATACAGGCGCGGGAAAGTCCCTGAACCTGTCTATCGTTTCTATAAGTGTATCGATTTTGTGACCGTCCAGAGGGCCGACATATTCAAATCCGAGTTCTTCAAACAGGCGGCCCGGGACAACAAGGCCCTTGACGGTATCTTCGGCTTTTTGGGCGAGTCTGAGAACAGGTTCTCCAACAGTCGGAATTTTATCTAAAAGGAGTTTTGTCTCTTTCTTGAATTTTGTATATAAATCACCTATTAACATATTCTGTAAATATGTTGATAGTGCACCTACGTTCGGGGATATAGACATTTCATTATCATTGAGGATTACAATCAGGTCTTTCTTTAAGTGGCCGGCATGATTAAGGCCTTCAAATGCAAGTCCCGCAGTCATGGCCCCGTCTCCAATGACCGCTATGGACTTGAAGTTCTCATTGTTCTGGTCCCTGCCTTCCAGAATTCCCAGTGCTGCGGATATTGATGTTGAGCTGTGGCCTGTACCAAATGAATCAAAGGGACTTTCCTCGATTTTCGGGAAACCTGAAATGCCCCTGTGCTGTCTGATAGTCGAGAAGTCATTCAGTCTTCCTGTGAGAAGTTTATGAGTATATGCCTGGTGTCCGACATCCCAGACGATTTTATCTTCAGGCAAATTAAAGACATAATGCAGTGCAATGGTAAGATCGACGGTACCGAGGTTTGAAGCAAGGTGTCCTCCGTTGGTTGCGACCGTTTCAATGATGATATCCCGCAGTTCGTCTGCGAGTTTCTTTAACTCCGGGATTGAAAGTTTTTTTAAGTCATCAGGGTTCTTTATTTTTTCTATAAACATGATTAATTTCAGTTCCTTCTTGAGAGAATATATCTGGCAATAGCTGAAAGAGGTTCTGCCTTTTTATTGAATGTCCTGATTGCCGCCAGGGAATCAGATATAAGTCTTTCAGCAATCTTCTGTGATTCCTCCAGTCCGAATGTTGAGGGATATGTATTTTTCCCTCTGGCATTGTCTGCCCCGGTTGACTTACCCAGTTCCTCTTTTGTCCCGGTAATATCAAGAATATCATCTATGACCTGAAATGCAAGCCCTACCTTTTCGCCGTATTCTGTTAGAGAGTTGAGTTTGGCAGGGGAGGTTTCCGCCATTATTGCTCCTGTTCGTATTGAGGCCCGTATAAGGGCACCGGTTTTATGAGTATGGATATAAACCAGGTCCTTCTTCTTTGCTTTTTTCCCTTCAAATAATAAATCTACAGTCTGGCCTCCGACCATGCCTTCCGGACCGGATGCATGCGTCAGTTCATTGATCACCCTTATTAAAGTTTTCGGATCAGCCTTTGTCCCTGAGATGAGGTTGAATGCATCGGTAAGCAGTGCGTCTCCTGCAAGTATTGCGGTGCCTTCACCAAATACCTTGTGGGTAGTCGGCTGATTTCTTCTGAAATCGTCATCATCCATGGCAGGGAGATCATCATGTATTAATGAATACGTATGTATTAATTCAATAGCGGCTGCAACAGGAAGAATACTGTCTGACGTGCCTCCTGCAGCTTCGTAGCCGGCGATAGACAGTATTGGCCTGACTCTTTTGCCTCCTGCCATCAACGCATAGCTCATTGCTTTACATAGTTCACCAGGGCAGTCCTTATCTTTTTTTTTGGAGGATATGTATTTTTTCAGAAAGGCGTCTACGGTCTTTCTTTTTTCCTTTATATATAGATCAAGGTCCATAAAAAAATTGCTGCAATAGAGTTATATTGAAAAAAATATATTGATAACTTATTAGTATAACTTAAAATTGCTCTAAATTATCAACATATTGGGTCTGATGTTGCTTAAAAGAAGAGGTCTACGGACATAAGAGTACCCGGAAAAAAACTCAAATGTGATAAATATTGAGGCGTACTAATAATAAAGGAGATCTAATTGGCTCTGTCGACTGTTTTTACAAAGGCATCTACTACTCTTGGGTCAAATTGTTTGCCTGAGCCTGCAACAACATGCTCAATAGCCTTTTTGCAGGTAAAGGCCTTTCTGTACGGCCTGTCATTTACAAGTGCAGTGTATGCGTCTGCTACAGAAAGTATTCTGGAGATCAGGGGGATGGCTTCTCCCTTTAATCCCCCGGGATATCCCGAACCATCATATTTTTCATGATGGTGCAGGATCGTTCTGTCAACAATTGTATCACTTTCTATGCCTTTAACAAGGCCTGCCCCTGAGAATGAGTGGGTCTCTATTATCTTTTTTTCGATTATGGAAAGACTTTTTTCTTTTAATATGATACTCTTGTCAATCTGTGTAAGGCCCAGGTCATAAAGTGATGATGCATAAATGGACAACCTGACATCCTCTTCACTGCATCCCATAAATTCTGTTATCCCAAGCACAAGGTCACTCAATTTACCATTTTTCTTTGTATATTGCCTTTTAGCATTTATAAGGACCTCCAGGCCTTTTACTATATCCCTGAATTTCTCGTCCCTGAAATTTCCCTTCTGTACCTGCTCTATGATATATGAAATACGATCTGCAACTACTGAAGAAAAATATAGATCTTTTTTATTGAAAGGTTCACTGCTTGCTTTATTGTTCAGGTTCAATACACCTGCAACTTTATTATTTATGGTAATAGGAAGAGAAAGGAGAGATTTTGTATTGTAGTCAGCAGTGCTCTTTTTCCCAATTCGCGGGTTATTCTCTATGTCTTCTATTAGTAGGGGAGTGTTTTCTTTAGCTACAAGCCCGGCGATCCTGTCACCGGATTTAAGCCTCGTATTTTTTATAATGTCCTCATCAAATCCAATTGCGCTCCTTATCACCAGTTCGCCGGTGGATTTATCAAAAAGCATGAGGGAGCACTTGTTCAGGTTCATCGATTCAGCAGTGAAAGCGAGAAAAAGGTTTGCCAGTTCATTGATTTTCGCATCATGATAATCCTGTAAATTTCGTGGGAACTTTATAAGTGTTCTGAGGCCTGATGGAGTGTTTGTGATGGAAATGGCGCCATTGTGCAGCTCTATATTTTTTTTGGCGAGATAAAAGCGCAGCTTGTTTTTTATAGTATCCAGTCCGGACCATGCAGAGCGTTCATCAAAAATCAGCGGTAATTCACTTTCCGGAATTGACCGCCCTTTCACAAAAAGTTTGATTTCAACTGCCTTTTCTTTGTTGGCGGCCTTTAACTCGATCAGATCTCCAGATGATAAATATCTTGTTATTCCTTCAAGCAGATGAATGAACGACTGGATGAGCCGGATCTTTTCGCCTACAATATTATGCAGTGACTTGGGACATTTTACTTTTATCGATATATTATTAGTTGAAAGGATGTCCCTGATGCTCTTTGTCGTGATGGTGTCCTGCAGTATATCTTTAAGGTTCAGGACTTTCCTGTGCAGGATAGGTTCCTCTTTTTCCAGGAGAGAGAAATTAAGAAAACCATCAAGGCATCCTATCAGCTTTCTTGTTTCATCAGATACTATATTGATAAAATCCTTCTGGGCTGATTTTGAGAGGTCTTTTTCTTTTAAATAGTATACTGCACCTGTAATTGAATTCAGAGGTGTTCTGAATTCATGTGACATTCTTGCAACGAATTCTGTCTTTAGCTTGTCTGATTCTATCAGGACACTGTTCCTTTCGTCCATTTCCAGGCCACTCGATCTGAGTTCGGACATCAGATGAGAGCGTTCAAGCGCAATGGCTGTCTGGCCGGCAATGATATCTATTACATCAAGTTCTTCTTCAGTAAAGGGAGCAGTGTCAACTTTATCGGTAAGATTAATTACCCCGAAAAGGCGGTTTTTTACAATAATAGGGCATGATATAAATGAATTACTCTTATACTTGCCTGTGCCTGACCTTTTCCCGGCCTTGCCTTTCTTTGTGTCTTTGACCAGTAAGGAGCTTTTTTCTTTGGCCACTTTACCGCATATTTTATCGCCAAGTTTTATTTTTAAATTGGGGATTAGTTCCTGTTTAATTCCCCTTGATGCCCTTATTATCAAATGCCCCTGTTTATCCAGTAACAGAATAGAGCCTTTAAGGGCTTTAGTATAGTCAAGGGCACTATCAAGAATAAGGTTAGTTATAGAATCTAAATTATCTGTTGCAGTAATAGTACTGGCAATCTCTTTAATAATCGAAATTTTTTCTTTAAAGTGGTCCTGTTTTTTCATTTATTTCAATTAGCTAAAGTCTACTCCTTATGGGTTAAGATGGCATAACTGCACAACAGAAAATATAAGCAATTTTGTTACCACTATGTAACCTTTTGAATTTCCAGTTAAATTTGGAGTGTATTTTTAGTAGCTCTTGAAAGTCGGAATACTTTACATTTATTTTAAAATAAACAGATAAAAAGAACGAAAACTGTGTCGGAAACTCTTACATGAATTATTCTGATCTCTTTTGTATTTGTGATATAATGTATTCCAGAGTTTTTTTATAGTGAATAAGGGCAGTTACAGCTTTGTAATATTTATATTGATGGCAATTTCCTTGAGGTGGCTGAGTCCTTTAATTGATTTATCCTGACAGAACGGTTTGAAACTCATAGCGAGGAGATGGTTGTTGTGACTCTAAGTTCTCTTTTATCCGAAAGGGCGAAAAAGTATTCTGGAAGGGTCTGCATAAAGTATAAAGATAGAAAACTATCTTTCTCTGAAATAGACAATCTTGTCAGTCTGACTGCAGGCGGGCTGGGCTCTCTTGGGCTTAAAAATTCGGACAGAGTGGCAATCCTGATGGAAAACTGTCCTGAGTATATTGTTTCCTGTTTTGCCATATTAAGGGCCGGCGGGATTGCAGTTCCTGTAAATACGTTTTTAACAACAGATGAGATTTCATATATATTGCAGGATTCCGGCTGCAGAATTCTGATATATGGCAGAAAATATTCTTCACATATAGAAAAACTTAAAAAGGATATTCCTGATTTAAAGGCCATTACCTTTAAGGATATACCTTTATTGGAAGCTGAACCATATTCAGGGAACAGTGATGAAGTTGCGGTGCTCCTCTATACTTCCGGAACAACCGGTTTTTCTAAGGGAGCGATGCTTACTCATTCTAATCTGATCTCGAATGCAGAAGCCGGAGCGAAGGTCATTAATGTATCTCACAGGGACAAGATTTTGCTTTTCTTACCGCTCTTTCACTCGTTCAGTCTGACTGTTTGCGTAATTCTGCCGATATTTTCAGGCGCAACAATTTTTCTGCTCGAATCGGTAAAGCCGTTTTCAAGGGTTATAAACAGCATTTTCAGAGACAGGATAACGTTATTTATTGCGGTGCCGACAATATACAACATTCTTTCTAAAAAGAGGATGCCGTTTTTTTTAAGGCTGATTTTCAAGCTTCTCATAAATATCAGGGCATGTATATCAGGGGCTGCTGCTCTTCCAGAAGCTACGATCCATGCTTTTGAAGCGCGCTTCAAAATTCCCCTCCTTGAAGGTTATGGACTGACGGAGACATCGCCTATAGTGTCGGTGAACCCCCTGAATGGGGTCAGGAAACCTGGTTCTGTGGGGCCTCCTGTTCCCGGAGTTGAGGTCAAAGTTGTGGGGGATGATAGAAAAGACCTTCCTTCCGGGGAGATGGGGGAACTTGCCGTGAAGGGTCATAATGTTATGAAGGGATATTTTAACCGGGATGAAGAAACCCGGGAATCATTAAAGGACAACTGGTTTTATACCGGTGATATGGCGAAGATTGATGAAGACGGATACATTTATATAGTTGACAGAAAGAAAGACCTTATCATTGTTGATGGTATGAATATATATCCCAGAGAGGTGGAAGACTTTGTGATGGAACATGATTCAGTTGAAGAATGTGCAATGGTCGGAGTTCCGGACGGCAGGGGGTCAGAGCTGACGGTTCTTTATTTAAAAAAAGCGGAGGATGCTGTTATCGATGATAATGAAATCAGGGCATATCTTAAAGGACAGCTGGCCCAGTTTAAAATTCCAAAACGCATCAGGTTTATTGAGGATCTTCCCAAGACTGCAACCGGCAAGATAAAAAAGGCTGAATTGAGAAAGTGGAAATTGTAAGAGATCATTTTTTGAAAAAAACAGGATTTTACGTTAGAATATACTCTCTATGAAAGCGATTATATTAAGCGGAGGCAGAGGCACACGTTTACGGCCGTTGACCTACTCAGGTGCAAAGCAGCTTGTGCCTGTAGCGAACAAGCCGATACTCTTTTACTGCATAGACAACATTGTTCAGGCCGGCATAAAAGACATCGGTATTATTATTTCACCGGAAACAGGACAGGAGATAAAGGAGGCTGTCGGCGATGGAAGTAGTTGGGGCACTAAAATTGAATATATAACGCAGGATATCCCCGGAGGACTTGCGCATGCTATTATAACCGCGCGTGATTTTCTTGCTGATTCTTCCTTTGTGATGTACCTGGGGGATAACCTGATAGGCACAGGGATAGAGCAGTTTATTAATGAATTTAATGAAAATAATCCTGAAGCCCTGATACTTCTAAAGGAAGTTGATAATCCGAAACAGTTTGGTGTTGCAGATGTTTCAAAAGACGGCAAGGTCATGAAACTCATTGAGAAACCTGATGTTCCACCTTCAAACCTGGCCCTTGTGGGCATATATATTTTTTCTACGAAAATACACGAGGCAATTGACAGGATAAAGCCTTCGATAAGGGGAGAACTTGAAATTACAGATGCAATTCAGGAACTGATTAATATGGACTGTAATGTGGAGAGTTTTGTGCTTGATATGTGGTGGCTGGATACGGGTAAGAAAGATGACCTTCTCACCGCAAATGCAACCGTTCTTGATGATTGGCTGGAAACAGATATTAAAGGTGAAGTAGATGAGCCGAGCGAAATACTTGGACGTGTAGCCATTGGTCGGGGATCGGTTATAAGAAACAGTAAAATACGGGGTCCCGTGGTTATCGGGGAGAATACAGTAATTGAGAATGCCTTTGTCGGTCCTTACACTAGTATTGGAGACAATGTGAAAATTATTAAGTCTTCTGTTGAGCATTCTGTGATATTAAATGACAGTGAGCTGAAGGATATTGAAAGGCTGGAAGAAAGTCTTATGGGCCGCAGTGTCAGGATTTTTAAAAATAATACTATGCATAAAGCACTTAGACTTATGGTTGGCGATGATTCTGTAGTAGAGGTGTAGCCCTTAGCAGTAATCTGACTTTTCCAATGTAGAGAAGTGGTTAATGAATGAAAATTTGTTAGTTTTGTCCGTAAAGAAAAAATAAATCAGCGTAATTGAATAATAGAGAGGATGATATTATGGAAGGGGTTGAGATAAAAGAGTTGCAGGCTTATGAAGACCACCGGGGATGGCTTGCAGAGATATTCAGAGAAGATGAAACTGATTTCAGGGCTGCAATGTCATATCTCTCCATGACTAAACCCGGGCTGGCAAGAGGTCCGCATGAACATGAAAAACAGACAGATTACTTTTGCTTTATCGGAAGTTTCCGGCTTTATCTCTGGGACAATAGAAAGACATCCTTAACCTACGGGGAAAAGGAAGTTATTGATACACCGGAAAATCCTTGTGTGGCCATAGTTCCTCCGGGTATTGTACATGCATATAAGAATATCGGCGACAATGAAGGCATAGTAATTAATATGCCTGACAAACTTTACATGGGTCGGGGAAAGGCAGAGCCGGTTGATGAAATAAGGTATGAAGACGAGATTTCATCTCCGTTCAGGATAGAAGAATGAGATTGCTTGTTACAGGCGGGGCGGGATTTATTGCATCCAACTATATAAGATATGCGCTCACCGCTCACCCGGATTATTCCATTATCAATCTGGATGAACTCACGTATGCCGGGAACCTTGAAAATCTGAAGGACATAGAATCACTAGATCAGTATACTTTCATTAAGGGTAATATCTGTGACAGCAAAGTGCTGGATGGTATAGAGTTTGATGCAATTGTAAACTTTGCTGCAGAAAGCCATGTTGACAGAAGCATTCTTGATGCCCGGCCTTTTTTAGAAACAAATATTATGGGCACATACAGTTTGCTTGAAATAGCAAAACAGAGAAAGTGCTTTTTTTTACATGTTTCGACTGATGAGGTTTATGGTTCAATAGAAGATGGCGCTTTTACTGAAGAGTCAACACTTTCGCCGAACAGCCCGTATGCTGCAAGCAAGGCGTCATCTGATCTTATGGTCAGGGCTTTTGTTGAAACCCATAAAATCAGAGCTGCAATTACAAGGTGTTCAAATAATTACGGGCCTTACCAGTTTCCGGAAAAACTGATTCCACTTGTTATACTGAATACGATTAACAAAAAACCAATACCTGTCTATGGTGACGGCATGAATGTCAGGGACTGGATATTTGTGGATGACCACTGTAAGGCAGTTGATGCTGTCCTGCACAAAGGTGTTTCTGGCGAGGTTTATAATATCGGCTCGAGAAATGAAATTCCAAATCTTGAAATCGTAAAAATGCTGCTCAGAAAAACTGCCCGGAAACTTGCTCTTAATGAGGATGAGTGTATGGGCTTAATAACTTATGTGAAGGACAGAGAGGGACATGACCGCAGGTATGCAATTGATCCTTCAAAGGTTGAGGCCGAGCTTGGCTGGAAACCCGAAATGAGTTTTGAAGAAGGAATTGAACGGACTATAGACTGGTATGTTTCGAACAAGAAGTGGTGGCAGAGCATTATATCCGGAGAGTATATGCATTACTACAAATCGCAGTATGGCAGGAGGCTTAATAATTGAAAATTGCCTTAACCGGATCTGACGGGATGCTGGGTAGCGACATAAGCAGAGTTTTTGCTGACGTTGAACTGACGGCATTTACCCTGAATGACTTCGATATTGGTGATCTTGATAAATCCGTATCAGCAATAAAAAAGGCTGCTCCTGATTATTTGATCCATTCTGCGGCTTACACGGATGTGGATGGAAGTGAGCTTGACCCTGAAAAGGCATACCTTATAAATGGACTGGGCGCAAGAAATATTGCGATTGCCTGTGAAGAGATAAAGTGTCCCATAATCTATATAAGTACAGACTATGTATTTGACGGCACCAAAAATGGGCCTTACAATGAGTGGGACCGCCCTAATCCCATAAACCAGTACGGTCTTTCAAAGCTGATTGGAGAGCGGTTTGTGACGTCAATGACAAACAGGTTTTATGTTGTGAGGACATCGTGGCTTTACGGAAGACATGGGAAGAATTTTGTTGAGACAATAATAAGACTGCTTTCTGAAAAAGAAGAGATAAGTGTTGTTGATGATCAGACAGGTTCGCCGACTTATACATATGATCTGGCGAGAACATTAAAAGAGATTATAGGGAAAGGGTACGGCATATATCATGTGAGTAATTCATCACAGTGCTCATGGTATGAATTTGCTGCTGAGATAGCAAAATTAAAAGGGAGTAAAACCCCTGTCAGGCCGACTACATCCGATAAGTTTAAACAGACTGCCAGAAGGCCTTTTTTTTCCGTGATGGACAATTCAATGTTGAGACTTGAAGGTATAAAGGAATTAAGACACTGGAAAGAAGCGCTGAAAGATTATATGGAAAATTAAGTGTTGATCGCAAAGAGACTCGCAATAAAAACCCCGTCCTGCAATTTCAGGACGGGGTTTTTTTATTGATTAACTTATATTTTTTTACGGAGACTCTTTCTGACTGCCAGTGTAATGCCTCCTGTTATAAAAAGAAGAGAGCTTACCGGTTCCGGAGCGACAGGTAAATCGACATCCCCGTCACGCACTGTCCAGACATAGCGCTCATATGTCTTGCCGCTCCTGCCCTGATAACCGCTTTGAAAATTGAACCGCCAGGCCATTGCCGGGTTAGTCTCGTATTCTGTGCCGGACCAGTACATACCGGGTTGTACCTCTGTGAAAAGTCCTGATGAACCTGAAGTGATCCCCTCAGAATAATAAAGATGCCCCATCTCACTGTCAAAGCAATCATATCTCAGACAGGATCCGTCGGAAACAGGGAGACGCCAGTCATCATAGCCCTGATAATCGAGATTTTCTGCCCAGTCAAAAGCCTCGGACCATGTCATGCTGTCCTGGTAAAGGTTTGCGTTCTTAAGCCATGTAATGTTTAAATCATTGTCGTAAATGAAAAAGTCTCCCCTCTCAATTAATTCAGCTTTTACGGAAGTCACAAGGGTCAACATTAATGAGATTACAGACAAATAAATACTGATTTTTTTCATGATTTTCCTGCCTTTCATTATTTAATGTTTGTAAGTTGAGAATAGTAGGATTTCTTTGATATGGAAGAATACATATCGATTGTCAACGCAGTTTTTTCATTTTTCATGTCCCCCTTGTAATTGGAATGTATAGTGTCTGTACATAAACTCTGTTTGTTTGTCTGTCATCCCGGCAGCCTGTCTGCCGACAGGCAGGTCCCGCATGACGGAGAAGGCAAATTTATAGACAGACACTAATTAAGGTGAAACTGAGAGCACTTGAATATAACGCAAATGTCGTGCCATAAGTAAAAGAGAGTATTTAATTTAAAAAAAGGACAAAGAAATCAGGTGTGATTGCTCCTGTAACTCTATAATAATATTGAAGAAAATAATTTTCAATGAAGCGTTTCCCATGTATTTTTAAAGTTTAAATGTGTTTCATCCGAATTAAATCATATATACTTGACACAGTGACCTCATGTGCATTTTGTGTGCTGTCACACGAAATAATCATAAATAACACTGAAATGGTAAAATAAATTTCACTTTCTTTGAATTATTGAAATATCTTATATATTGAATCAGATCAATGCATTAACTTGACTTTAAAAGAATATTTTGGGAGAATTTCTTTATGTCATTTACAGTTAGCATAGTTACAGATGAAAAAGATCTCAAGGAAATATACAGATTGAGATACAAGGTATACTGTGATGAATGGGAATTTGAAAACCCTGACAGGCATGAGAACGGTCTTGAAATAGATGAATATGATAAGCATGCTCTGCATTTTGCTGTGAAAGATGACTCACAAAAAACTGTAGGAACAGTACGGATGATTCTTAATTCAGAATCAGGGTTCCCTATTGAAAAATACTGTGAAATAGATCCTGACAAAAAGGCTGGTCCAGCGGAGAGCTCAGCAGAGATTTCCCGGCTTGCAATAAGCAGAGTATACAGGAGAAGATCAGAAGATAAATACCTGTACGGCCCCGATGAAGAGAGAAGGATAATCGGGGGGTTTGATCGTCCTTATAATTACACTGAGAACAGGACCCATTTCAGAAGGACTGATGACAGGTACAGGAATAAACCGGGTAGTGCACGATCAAGACACTCTTCCAACGATGAGCGGCGGAGCCGGCATGAACTGGTTACCTCTTTGTATAAGGCTGTTTATCATGAGAGTAAGAGAAGACAGTTGACGCACTGGTATGCTGTTATGACTAAGGGACTGATTATATTGTTAAACAGGTTTGGATTCAAGTTTCATCCTATTGGGGATCCAGTTGATTATCATGGGATCAGGACCCCCTATTTGGGAGAGATTCAAAAAATAGAAGAGGAAGTCGAGGCTCAAAAGCCGGAGATATATGGAGAATTTACAAGAGGCTTATAAAAACCAGGAACCCGAAGACTGCTCATCCAAAAGTCAGAAGAACAGGATAGAAGCCGGGAAATATATATTTACTGTTGATGAAACTCTTACGATCAGGTCATGGAATTCAGATATGGAGGATCTTTGCCACAGGACGGCCTTAAGCGTACTTGGGACCAGTGTAGACAGATACTTTCCATTATTGCATGATTCAATAGTACCTGTTTTTGTTGAAGATAAAAAGAGACATATAAAGAACTTCAGAAACAACTGCTTTATGGGGACTAACCTTCGTGCTGATGTTCAGATCATTCCCGAAAATAAAAAAAGTGGAGAGGTTAAAGAGGTATCTGTTGTTTTCAGTAATATTAAAGGAGAATGTCCGCTTAACAGTGAGCTTGTGAATTCTGAAAAAATGGTAGCAATCGGAAAAATAGCATCTTCACTTGCCCACGGTGTCAGGAACCCCTTGAATGCTATAAAAGGTGCTGTTGTTTATCTGAGAGAAAAATACGGGCATGAATCAACTTTGCTTGAGTTCAGTACCATAATAAATGAAGAGATTGACAAGCTTGATGATTTCATTTCAAATTTTCTGAGCGCTGCAAAGGAAAAATCAAATTTTGTTTCTGTTAACCTTAATGATATCCTGAAAGCAATTCTTGTAATGATACAGCCGAGAACCGAGGTGCAGGGCATTAAGGTATTACACAATCTTTCCGTTTTGCCGCTTATCACAGGGGACGCCTTTCAGATAGAACAGGCCTTATTCAATTTAATCAATAATGCACTGGAGGCAATGCCGGAGGGCGGAACAGTTGGTATTAAAACATCATTGAAATGGGAAAATAATATCGACTATGTCGTAATAGAAATA
>JBDLIC010000027.1:0-28330 GCA_039715075.1 Nitrospirota bacterium | reverse complement strand
CCCCTAACCCCTCTTTGCCAAAGAGGGGAATACAGACTGCATGATCATTAATAAAGCTATTCTTTTGATGCCCCGCCTTGTAGGCGGGGAGCTTCACTGCAAGCGTTTCGTGAATACCCGAAATGATTGAAACAACAGCGCTGTAATGGGTACTGAGCGGCCTGTACATGTCCAGATAAATATAAGCAGCGGACAGGAGAGTGAAGACAATAAATACACCGAGTACTAACAGCAGCAGTCTTCCTGAAAGACCTTTGTTTATTATTTCATCCGGCTTCAAAAATTACTCGTTTATTTAGTGAATCTGGCATCCCCGATCAATACCTTGTAGTTATAACCCGAACCTATACTTACATCATTTTTGATAACTCCTTTGACTGTAAGTATATCGCCGGCGTTGATATCTTCGGATGTTGTTGCAGTAATTTTGTTTTCAGGAGCCTCTCCTGTTCCGTCACTGAGAGTGATCCAGTTCATGCCCAGGATTTTTGTGCTGACTTTTATGACCTTGGCCCTCAGGACAACCTCTTTATCTTTCAGCTGTTCTCTCTCTGAAAATATTTCCTGAACAGTCTTGCCATTTTCCGCCTTTTTAACTTCCCCTTTTTGGGGCGCTTCAGCAGTTTTTGATTTTTCAGTAGCAGCTTTGTGATCATCGGCATTTTTTTCTTTTAGCTTGTCTTTTTCCGGATCTGTGCCTAAAACCTTAATTCGTGTAATAAGAAGAATATCTTCAAAAGTCCTTTCAAGGCTCCTGCTGTAAAAGTTCTTCATGGGAACTCCGCCGATATACTCCACTTTTTCTCCAGCCGATACTTTCATTGGCTGAGAGGCAAGCCATACTTCCTTACCATCCTCATCAAGCTTTAAATATGTATAGTTGCCTGCGTTAAATGTTTCTACAACCGCAGCAACACGCGGAGTATTGTCCGCGTATATTAATGAAGCGGTACAGAATAAAATGGTTAATATAAATATGGAAACCTTTTTGAAAATCATGTTAAAACCTCCGGTCATACATCTGAAGTATTTTATTCGTAATTCGTAATTGATAATTAGTAATTTGCTGTTAAGGATATTCCTTCTGATCATGAGTATTCCCGTGACATAGCAGAGAACACCTGCCGCTGAACACCCCGGTATCTTCAAATTCCAGCCTTCCCTGACTGTCCTGCTGAACAATCGTCAGATCAAAGTTGATCAGATGGGTGTTATTGGTCGAATTGCCCTGCGTTGCGCTGATCCCGTGCGGGTCATGACAGGCCGAGCAGGGCGTGCTTTCATCTACAATATGTTTACTGTGGGAACTAAAACTTTCATTGCCGAGAATGCTGTTTCTTTCATGGCACTTGTAACAGAGTGCGTAATTAAAGGCATTTTCCTGTGTAAAGTCCTGGGTTGTATAATTTCTTTCGAGAAGATATTCATTCCGAGAACCATGTGGACCCCTCGGTCCTTCGCTGTCTTCATTGTTATGACAGTCAGTGCAGAATATTACGCTTGACGTTGTGAACTCAGGGAAAAGGCTTGGCACATCCTCGTTTGCCCCATGGGCAACAACGGGGTGATATGAGGGATTTGACGGGTCAAATTCGAGTCTCGTGTTCAGCTGCTGCAGGTCTCTGGAAATGGGTTCGACTTCAACAGTATTGAAGTCCCCATGGCACTTAAAGCATATCTCGTATTCCTTGGTTGCTGATAAAACCTTTTGACCCGACAGGTCTATGCCGGCAACTCCATTTAATGCACCTGAGACCTGCGGCGGCCCCGGGGACTTGTCTGCATTAGACTGATGGGGGTTGTGGCAGTCAGAACATTCCACATGCTTTCTTTTGCCGGCCTTATTGAGGGTGAAATCTTCTCCCGGGTCATGTATTCCCGAATACTCCTGAACGGCGTGCATAAAAGGCTTTGCCAGCTCCTTTCCTATGTCCAGGTCCGCAACGTTTCCGTTATGACATACAAGACAGTTGTCTTCTTCATAGGGGAAGTTCAGCAGCCGTTCCGGTTTAGCTGCGTTGTGCGGCACATGGCAGTTTTCACATCCGTTTTCAGCTACTGATCCGTATTCCCCTGTCGGCCACGGGTCGGGTGAGGCCCCGTTCCAGACTGCATTTGACGATGAGTGTGATGTTGAGGTCCATCCCCTTTTATGATGGCATGTTGTACATAAATCGGAGTAACTGTTCGGCATTACAAGAAAGTTACCGTATGAATTATTATGTGGATCATGGCATGTTGTACACTGCATCTGCATCTCTTTATCGAGCCTCACCTTCCGGGGCAGCGTTAAAGGATTTGCGAGCTCCCCGTTTCTTATGACAAGAGAACTGTTATATACAAAGGATACAGGGTGATCATCCGAAAGGTCTGTTCCAATCCTGGTCGGACCTTCAGGGATAAAACGTATACCTCCGGCAAAAGGTATTTCTTCTCGCGCACTCTTGAGTTCCCCCAGCGCTATCGTTCCGTCATGGCAGCTCAGGCAGAGCTTTGATGAACCGGTGGGCTGCCCGACCCTGGCATAAAGGGTTGAACTCTCGTAAGGGATATAGTGGGCCCGGGACAACCTCTTGTTCCACAGATAGGATGATTTTTCTCCGGAGCTGTCAGGGGCATGACAGAATATGCATACCCTGTCTTCAGTTGCCGACCTTATCGGGCCCGGCCCTGTGACAGAGAGGTTGTGTTTTGTATCATCTATTCCCCCTTCAGTCACAGCCGCCTGTATGAAAACAAGCAAAAAAAAGGAAATGTATATGAATGTTTTTAAGGGCTTCATCTAAAATTCACCATCCTTTAAATATTGAAATACTTGTATCCTCTTGTTATATGTGTCTGAAACAAATATCCTGTCCCTGTCGTCAATAAATATTCCCGACGGGAGCCAGAACTCACCATATCCATATCCCGGGCCCCCGAAATCCATTAAGAGGTTGCCCTGCTTGTTAAAGACCTGGACATTGTCAAATAAAGCGTCCACTACATATATATTGCCGTCACTGTCAACAGCAATACCCCGCGGTCTCGAAAAGAACCCGGGGCTGTTCCCGACCTTGCCGAAGGCATGCAGAAATATTCCGTCAGGGGAAAATATCTGCACCCTGAAATTTAGAGAATCAGACACGTATATATGCCCGTCTTTTGTGACAAATATATTGGTCGGAAAATGGAATTCCCCTTCCTCGCTGCCGCTTCTGCCAATTGTTCCCCTGAACTCCATAGTGTTAATGTCATACCGTATAATCTGTGAGTTCAGGGTATCCACGACCAGGAGCTCATTCGTTGTTTCGTTTATGTCAATTCCGGTGGGTCTCCCCAGAAATCCCTTTCCTGTGTCGCCGACAAAGGTCTTCCCATAGTTTTCGAATACCTTTATGACCGCTTCCTTTGAGTCACTGACATATACCCTGCCATCCTTTCCGAGCGCAACATCTATAGGTGACTCAAAGGATGTTTCGTCTCCCGGGAATGTATAGTAATTACCGTTTGCCCTGTCAAATACATGTATTGATTTACTGTGTGTATCAACAACAAAATATCTTCCGGCACTATCAACCTCGATTCCGTAGGGCTTAACAATTGCTCTTTCCCTCTTCTCGTCAAGAAATGAAAAAATCCTTTTCAGCGCACTGTCTTTCAAATTCAAATGCTCCGGCTTCGAGAATGAATTCAGAAGCAGAATTCTCGGTGTCTCGGGAGGTTTCGGCCAGATAATATCCGGAAGAGGTTCCCTGACTTCCACAGATTGTATGATGCACCCGTGTGAGGTAAGAAAAGCTGTGAAACAAAGTAAAATGATTATTTTCGTTTTCATATTATTTCCATACAAATTATAAGGACCGTTTTAAAATCTTACTGTTCTGGCCTCGATAAGAAAATAGTTGTTTGTTATCTCCTCATCAGCAATTCTGTCCCGGTCATTTATGAAACCGTACCTGATATTCACCCTCAATCTCCTGTACATCAATTCGTAAACTGCCGTCAAACCGGAATAGACAACATTTTCTGACGGCCCCGAGATCTTGTTTGCAAAACCCTTCAAAATCAACCTGCTTTTCTTTGTGGTGAGCAGCTGGATATTTGACGCAGCGCCTGAGACGGTTACTGTATCTCCGGTATTGGTAAATTTGGTTTTGCCGTAGTTTCCTGTAACATTAATATAGACTTTTTTATGTGGCCTGAAGGTAAGGGACTCATTCACATTCCACTCTTTTGAAGGCAGGTTTACTGTGTCTTTGAGCGTATAGGAAAAACCGGTCTTGCTCCACCTCCAGTTAATGTCCGTTGACACAGAATGGACTTCGTCATTAATTAGCTGGTCCGGTTCAGTGCCGGACAGGAACCTCTCTGTCCTGCGGGAATAACTATAACGGATGTTCCAAATGGACCAGAGGCCCAGGTTTATGCCGTAGTTCTGTGCCAATGTGGAAAAATTATGAGCAGGGTCGCGAAGGTAGCTGTAGTCAACGACCACGGGAGCACCTGCGGTACAGCCCAGGGTCGTATCCAGTAGTCCCCCCGGAATACAGCTTATTCTTATAAATGAGTCCGTTTCGGTCACTCTGTAATCAATGTCTTTCTGGAATGTGACAGTACGGGGCACATTCCTGATTTCAATAGAGCCGGTATTTACATTCTTGTTTAATAGAAATGTGATCTGTCCTAATGTCAGCGTGAGAGGCTCGTCTGCTATCTCGATAAGATCAGACTTCTCTTCCTCCTCGGTCACGGTATAAGTATGTCCGACAATCACATTGAGCCTTCCCCAGGGGATCTTCCTCATGTAATTCAAATTGACCCCGCCGCCATATGTAAGCTCTTTGCTGCCCGAGAACTGGCTCTTGTTTCCGTTTGCACTTACCGACGTGGTTAGATTTTCATACAGGAGGTGCCGCAAATTAAATCCCAGGCCGCTTATTTCACTATGTGTGTTCGAAAATTCATTTTTCTCATATCGATAATTATAGGTGGTGCTGAGGTTCTTTTTATGCTGCCATTTAAACTTTTCAGCGGCACGGTATCGTGTTAATTCAAAAAAAGACCCTTCGGTATTCCTGTATCGTAAATTTGTGCGGAGTTCCCCTTTTGTGTTTATATCATAACGATTTATAAGGTCTATTTTTTGTTCAGTAATTCCTGTTTTTTTCCCCCGGCTTTTAGTGTTCGTATCTGTATATAAAGTCTTCAGTTGAGTGTCACCGAGGTTTTTGAAGTATCTCATTTGCATCTGCAGTCTGTCGCTCTCTTCGTCATAATCAAATAAACCGGTCTGGGTAGTATCTGTATGTGCATAATCAAAGGTGGTTGGCAGGAGCTCGTATTTCAGGATGACTGACCCCCCGTATGTGTCTACTATGTTTTTTGATCTTTGCGCTAAATTACTTCTTATGGTGGACCTGCTCCTGTTTGCAAATAACCTGAGCGTATAAGGCTTGTACTGTAAAAATGTTATATCAGTTATATACCCTTCAAAAAAGGTTTTTGATTCGTTTTTGTCATCGGGCTCCACCCTGTCTATTATCTGTTCCCACTTGGGCAGCAGTTCAAGTCTATATTTCAGGAGCGCAGGGTGATAGGCCCACCCTTTGGTGCTCAGGTCCAGTCCTTCAAACAGGGTTATCGTATTGTTTTCCCTGCTGATATTAGGGGCAGTCCTCTTTTCCTTTTCATATTCAAAAGAAAGCTTTAAATTTACTTTAGGACGTTCCATCATAAATAACCTTCTTGCATGAGCATCCGTTTCAGCTAACAGGTAAAGAGCCGTTATAATTAGTAATGTTGCATATTGTACGCACTGTTTTTTTCGGAACATAGAATATTAACGTTACTTTCTTAAATTCAGAATAATTCATCGAAATCTTTTCTTAACAAAAGCCTGTTTGCCCCCAAGTGAGGGTTATGGCACGAGATACATTCCTCCCCCCTTGTATGCTCTTCTGTCTCAAAGAGAAATCCGTCGGCGTGACATTGAGTGCACAGGTCAATTGAGCTTTCCTTGAAAAGCATATATTTGAATTTTGTCTGGTGATAGTCGTGGCATGAAGTGCAGATACCTTCTGCTATCGGTCCATGGACCCAGAGGTTTGCATTAAACTGCAAATCGGGTGATTTTGATATATGACACTGTACACAGAGTTCTTTAAGCGGGGTAACCAGTCTTCCGGGTTTAATCTGTCCCAGCCTCGGCACACCGCCCTGTTTTGTCTGCCTGAAACTTTGGGTCGAAGCTGTGTCATGACAATAGAAACACTCACCGGACGCCTTCGGACCATGGATGTAAATTTGTGGTATTCTTTTTCTACTCTTCTTTTTTTTAGCCGCTTCTTTTTTACCGGAATCGTCCTCTTTTACTCCGTCAATAGGCGGTACACCGGTGAAAAAAAAGGTCAATATCTTATATTTTGTCTGCTTTTCACATCCTGAGATAAGCAGTGCAAAAACAACTGAAATTAAAATGTAAAAAAAAATATTTTTTCGGCTATTCACTTATTCCTTTTCCTTTTCCTTTTTGCGTTGCATTCCAGGCAGAACAGGTCCGACCCAGTCCCCGAATCCATATATGCCCAACCTCTTTGTACCGATCAGGTTGCCGACATAGACGAGGTATCTGATTTTAAAGTCCTTGTCAGCATATTTCTGGAAATAGTCGATATTGTGTCTGTCGATATGGAGGCCGGCAGGGAGCTCCATGCTGCCCGGACCGGTGCCGTGACCTCCGAAGAAGAGCAGCAGCCTTGCTGCGTCAACATCAAATATCTGGATGTTTTCGAACGCCGCGTCTACTACGTATAAATGTTTTTCCTTGTCTATGGCCAGCCCTTTGGGCCTTGAGAAGGCGCCGAGAGAATCCCCATGGAAGCCGATGACCTTCACGAATTTGCCCGTAGAGTCAAACATCTGTACCCTGAAATTAAAACTGTCGGTAACATAAAGATTCCCTTCGTGATCAAGCGTGATGTAGGATGGCTTAAAAAACTTGCCTTCCTCTCTCCCTACATCTCCGATTTCCTGTATTGTTTTTCCTGATTTCTTATCAACAACCAGTATCTTGTTCTTGGCGACATCAGTGACATATATCCTTTCTCCGTCGACAGCTACATTTACAGGTTTTTCGAACTGACCAGTTTCTCCATAAACGGTCAGAAATTCGTTGTTGCTGTCAAATACCAGGATTTGTTTCCTGCCCATGTCTGCAAGGTATTTCACATCATCATTGGAAACCCATATGCCGGCAGGTTCCCTTATTGCACCTACTCCCTGATCCCTGATATGGTCAAACTCGTTCTTTACGAGGTCGACAATGAGTATCTTTTTATGGAGCCTGTCCGAGATATATATCTTTCCCTTTACGGTCCCTATATCTATCGGTCTGCCGATCCTTTTCATGATAGGCTGCTCACCCAGAAGAAAATCATCGAACCTGCTCTGTTTCCGCTCCAGGTCCTCCTCGATCATTATTGACGTAAGATACTGTAGCCGTGGTTTCTGGGGCAGTGCAGGATAAAATACTATAGGCCCTGCCTTCTTTTTTTCCGGGGCAGCACAGCTGAATAGAGCAGCGGCAATCATCAAAATGAAAATAGTTCGTAAAGTTTTTTTCATTGTATCCTCTCCTTCCGGTCACGGGAAAGATTTCACATTCCCTTTTTAATATACGGTGTTAGATATTATTTCAATTTATTTTATTGACAGATATAATAATCTGAAGCAATACTGCTTATTGATTGTCTGATTGCTTTTCCGGTTTATCCGGTGTTTTCACTGCCGCCCCGTCTTCTTTTTCCTTCATCTTTTCCTTCATCCTCAGAAGGTCCATATTCCTGCTTTCTCTCAGATCAGCGTCAGAAGCGTCCACTCCCTCCACAGGTGTAGTCTTCATCAATACTTCGATTGGCTCATATCTGTCATATTTAACGGGGATATGGCAGGTCGGGGCACAGCTGCCGCCTGTTTCTGTTTTTTCATAATTGATATTCAGTTTCCTTAGCCCGAACATAAAGCCTTCTTTTATAAGTTTCGGATTGTCAGAACCGTGAGGATGGTGGCAGGCCTTACAGGTCCTGCCTTTTCTTTTATTTACATGCCTGTAGTGCAGGTTAAGGTTGCCGTTCCTGAATGCCGTAGTTTCCAGCGTTCTCGGTTCTGTCAACACTTTCCTGAAATCCTTATGGCAATTATAACAGAGGCCGTATACTTCCAAAGAAAATGTTGCGTAGAAAGTTCCGGGGTAACTCCCCTTTAAATGGAGATAATAATCGCTCTCGTGTGCGTCATGGCATTCCGTGCATTTACCTTCAGCAAAGGGTTCATGAAATTGTGTTTCCTGTCCCTCCTCAAATATATCTGCCCCCGCCATTATCAGTGGGGGTTTGCCCAGTATGTCCGACGGCGCTATATATTTGCCGCTGTGGCACTGGGCGCAGACCTCAATTGCTTTTGGCGGCAACGTAAATGTATGCTCACCTTTGTTTACCACTTTGTGGCACTTGATGCAGTGTTTACCGTTAACTCCTACTCCATGTACACTTTTTTTCTTTCCCATGTTGTCATGGCATGAAGCTGCAACGCATGAGGCTTCTGTATCTATAGGTGGTATTGCCTTTTCTTCAGAGGCATGTGAAACAAAATAGAGTGACAGAATTATTGGCAAAGCTAATATGATATAAACACGGATTAATCTCATACAAAATCATTGTAATATAAATACATACAGTTTTCTACTACTAATATTTTATTATACTTGTTTTCCTGCATCTGAAAACTTTCTTTAATAATAAAAAAAGGGGGGTGAAGTTTCTCCACCCCCCTTGTCAGACTAGATCAGTTTTTTTACACTGCCATTTTATTTAACGTGGCAGGTTTTGCAAAGATCTGAGTTTACATTAGGAACTCTCAGGAACGCTGTTGCTGCTCCATCATGTGCATTATGGCAAGTTGCACATTCCATCTGGCCTGTACCCTGGAAAAGCGGAAGGCCGCCGGCAGTTACTTCGTCAACGCTGAGAGGAGAAGTAAGCTCTCCATCAGAAGTTGCTACAGCAGCGGTATAACTAAAAGAAACAGGATGGTCGTTGCTCAGGTCGTTGCCGATAAGAGCAGTACCTGTAATAGTTGTTGAACCAGCACCACCGCCGAATGCGTCGATAGAAACTGTTCCGTCATGACAGGAAAGACAGAGCTTTGAAACTGGACCTACTGTTGCAGAAAGGTCAGTAGCGTCGATTGTACTCTGAGGATCTGCATACGGGGTAAAAGTTGCTGTTGTTACATCGTGATCCCACAGAGGACCGTCAGCTGCATTTGACGGGGCGTGAGGAACGTGACATGTGTTACAGATTTCGCCTGATGTGTTCAAGCTCTGACCTTGACCTGTACCACCAGTCGAAAAGTCATGTGCTGAATTTGCGATGTCAGCGGCGTTTGCCATGCTGACGAATGCTACCATGGAAACCATGGCGATTAGTACTATTAATATCTTTTTCATAGTACCTCCTATTAGGAAATTGGTCTCAATCTGAGACCTTGGATTCTTCTGCCTGCTGGCAGCTTGATATTCTTTATGTTTGCTGTTTTTTCTCATCGTGATGTCTTTCTTATCGCAAGAGTTATGCCAGTAATATTTACATTAAAATACAAAGGGTTGCGGGAATGATGAATTTCTTATGAATGCCATAATGGCAAAATTTAATGCCGTAATGGCATCAAAGGATTTGTTCTGCATCGGATGGATCGATATTATAGAGTGCAAACATTAATATGACAGTGAAAGTGAAGTGGATTAACAGCTGGATTTACATAATTATTAAACAGAACTAAGGATCACACAGAAACCAGGTTGCCAGAATTTGATTGATGCTCAAACATTCGGATATCATTCAGATCTGTTTTTTATAGCAGATATTTTATTTTTTACTTTAGCGATCAAATGGGAATACTCTGTTGAAGCTTTCTCCAGAAATATCTCATAGTGTTTCACAGCCTCATCCGGTTCGTTCAGTTTTTCAAGGACGATGGCCAGGTTGTAATGAGGTTCCGCGTTATCAATGTCCGACAAAATTGCCGCCCGATAATATCTCCTGGCATCATATAATGAATTAGACAGAAGAGCCAGGTTGCCCATCTGGTTCAATGCAGGAGAAAATTTTGGTTCAAGTTCAAGCGTCTTTTCCCATTTCTTTCCCGCATTTATAAGATCACCCCTGTTTTTGTAAGCGTTCCCATAATTATAGAATGCCCTGGCTTTACCGGGTGATTTACTGACTACGTCAGCCCACAGATTGATTTCATTCCTCCAGACCATGTTCCGTGCATAGGTTGCTCCTGTCAGTGCAATAATAATAACAGCAAGCATGGCAGCCATAATCATTCTTCCCCGGTCTCTCATTCTGTCTGTCACCATAAGTATTATTGTGCATATTGCAGTAAAAATCCCTATGGACGGAAGGTACATCCTGTGTTCATTTATTACATCCCGTATGGGTATAAAGGTTGATTCCACAGATAACGTTATAAAAAACCAGAATATTCCAAAAGAGATCAGTCTTGCATGTGCATTCTTGCCCCTGTATCTGTTTATGCAATATACCCCCAGGGAAAATATCAACAGCAGCAATAGAAAAGACAGAAACACCGATGGATCAAAAAATGAACTGTATAAAGGATAATCATAATCCAGGTTCTGGTTTATGGGTAAAAATATGAGCCTTATGTAGGTTATTAGTACCCTGAACTCGGTGAACAGATAATCCAGCCTTGATATCTGCAGCAGTTCACTTCTTGACCGGTCGCTGATGTCACCAATCAGATCACCAATGGGCATTGCACTATTAGTGAGGCTTAACGGTATGATCATCATTGCAAGAAAATAAGGGATGAGACGAAAAATCCTCTTCCTGAACGTCCCCTCCATAAACATTATTTCATAAAGAAAAATAGATATCGGCAGAGTAATAGCTATCTCTTTTGTCTTCATGGCCAGCACTGCAGAAACAATTGACGCCGAATAATAAAGCACAGATCCGGACTTCAGCCCTTTTTTTAAACAATCTTCAGGAGATTGATATGCCTTATGTACCAGTCGTGCCTTTACATACATCAGCAGCGAAAAAAGATAAAAAGTTGCCGTAAGGGATGTGACCCTCTGCCATATATACGTTACTGCCTGTGTCTGTATGGGGTGACTTACAAAAAACAATGCTGCAATAAAAGCAATCTGTCTAGCGGATCCCTTTATTGATGACTTTTTCAGAAACGGTGTATTAAAGCTGACGATAATAAAAAAATATAAGATAATTGAATTGGTTATATGGATTAACAGGTTGACAATGTGATATCCGCGAACGTCAAGGTCCTGCATCTTATAGTTCAAGGCAAATGTCAGATACCCAATATATCTTCTTTTAAAGACCTCATATTCAAAAAAACCCTTAAAATTTTCTGCATCATCAGGTTGGACAAAATAATGCAAATCTTTGACAATAGGATTTCTGACAATAACTGCCTTGTCATCAAATATAAATGGCACATGAAACGTATTGGAATATGCCAGGATGCCTGTTATTACAATCAGGAGAACATAAAGAACGGTCCTGTTTGCTTTCTTTATCATATGCGTTATCTTGCTGTAGCCCTCATATGTCCCGGATTTTTCATGCTTACTGCATATGTACCCTGAAACAGCTGCTCTTTCAAATTAATTCATATCATTGCTTTGGAAAGTTAAATCATATAACTTTTTCGCTTCACCGTGCAGGGGATCCAGTTTTAAGACTTCTTCCAGTTCTTTGCGGGCACGCATTTTATCACCTTTTTTTAAATATAAACGTCCGAGGCTAAAATGAGGTTTTATCCAGTCCGGCTTATTTTTAATAACCATCAGAAACTCCTCGATCGCCTTATTAATAGACCCCGTTGCACGATATATAACTCCAAGATTATTACGCACATCGGGATCATCGGGCCTGATATTCAAGGCAAACCTGTAATGTTTGACAGCTTTATCGAATCGGCCTTTAACAGCATAGGCATTTCCCAAATTATAATGTGCACTGAAGTAATCGGGTTTCAATCTTATTGCAATGTTATACTCATCAATTGCTTTATCAATTAAACCTTTAGTCCTGTAAACAGTTGCAAGATTATAATGTGGTTCCGCAAAATATGGGTCATGCTTGATAGCAGCCTGAAAATGCTGTTTCGCTTTTTCATTGAGGCCCTTTACCTGATAGACGTTCCCCAGATTGTTATGAGCCTGGGCAAATTCAGGATTAAATGTAATGGCCATCTTGAAATGTTTCATTGCCTCATCGTTATCACCCCTGGTTTTGTATATAATGCCCAAATTAAAGTATGCTTTAGCAAAATCAGGTTTCAATCTAATGGCAGTTCGATACTGCTCCATCGCCTTGTCAAGAGATCCCTGATCCTGATAGGCACTACCGAGGTTAAACTGGCTTCTGTACTTATTCGGACTTTTATTTATCACATCTTCCCACAATTTTATTCTATCGCTCCAGACCATATTCCGCGTATACGTTACCAAAGTCAGCGAAATAACAATCAAAACGAGTAGAGCCGCTGCTACACTCTTTGCGCGGACTCTCAGTCTTTCTGCCTTCATTATCATTGTTGCGGCTATTGCGAGAAAAACCCCGATTGACGGTAAATATATCCTGTGCTCATTGATTACATCCCTTATAGGAATAATGCTTGATTCGACAGATAATGTTACAAAAAACCAGAATATTCCAAAGGAGATAAGTCTTGTATGGGTGATGGTATTTCTGTATCGACACCACAAATAAATTCCCAGGCTTATGGTCGACAGAAGCAACAGAAAAGACAAAAATACTCCGGAGTTGAAAAATGAATGATATATTGAATAATCATAGTCAAGGTTCTGGTTTGCCGGCAGAATTATAAGTCGTATATAGGTGACAATTACTCTGAATTCTGTAAACAGGTAGTCAAGTTTTGACATATCTTTTGTCTCTTGAGCCGCTTCACCGACATCCCCTATCAAATCGCCTACAGGTCCATCCATGCCCACAAGACTTAATGGAATTATAAGCATGGCCACAAGAAACGGGATGAGATACAAAACTCGTCTCCTCAGCTTCCCTTCCAGAAACATTAGTTCAAATAATCCAATAGTGATCGGCAAGGTAAATGCTATCTCCTTAGTTTTCATGGCTAACACGGCAGATATGATTGATATCAGATAACATAACGCAGGTTTCAATTCCAGTCCTGTTCCTGTCCCCTTCATCGATGATTCTGTTGTCTGATATTTGAATCTTGCTTTTACATACATTAACAGCGACAACAGGTAAAACGTGGCAGTAAGTGATGTAACCCTCTGCCAGATGTATGTAACTGCCTGCGTCTGGATGGGATGAGTGACAAATAAAAGCGCTGCAATAACTGCCACCTGTCCTGAATACTCCTTAATTGATGACCTTCGCAAACAGGGTGTTTTGAAACTGAGAAGTATGAAAAAATAAACAAGAAGGGCATTGGCAATATGTATCAGAAGATTTGCAATATGGTATCCGGCAACATCCAGACCGTTGAGTTTATAACTCATGGCAAATGTGAGATAGCCGACATATCTCCTGCGGAATGTTTTGTATTCAAAAAACTTTTTGAAATCTGACGCACTGGATGGTTCGATAAAGTAATTCAGGTCCTTAATGATTGGATTCTTGACAATAACAGCAGTATCATCAAAAACAAAAGGGACCTCAAACGTATTCGAGTACGCCAGAAACCCCAGAATGATTATCAGCAGAACATGAATCAGCGGTTTGTGAATCAGGTCTTTCTTCATGGCTAATCAAAATCCATACATTCATTAACATAAATCAGGTTCAATTTTTCAGGCTGAACAGGGAGTATCATCTTTTCTTTTCGCATATCGCGACAAGTGAAAGACCAAAAGGAGGTGATATAATATTTTCGATTTTTTTCAGCCAGGGGACGATATAACGGTCAAAGAAAAGCACCTGGGAGATAGATTCTTTCTCTAACTTAAGCACCCTGTTATTAATAAACCAGCCCGGCAAGGCTATGAAGTTCATATAATGAAGACTGCGAAGTGTGAACCCCGCTTCAATGACTTTAGCAGACAAGTCCTTCCTGTTGTACCGTCGCCTGTGTCCTACCAGCCTGTCAATTGACCCGAATGCAAACTGAAATGCCGGGACCAGAAGTGCAAGATGCCCTCCCGGTTTCAGCGTTTCAAACATGTTTAAAAGGGCCAAACGGTCATCATCAATGTGTTCGAGGACGTTCGTGCAGATACACGTGTCGGGTGAGTACTCCTTAAGCCCCCTGATGTCCGACCCTTCAATATCTATTTCCAAGGGCCTGATATTATCGTTATCAGCGAACCGTTTATTCAAATAGTCCACGGCAGGTCCGTAGATGTCTACCGGGACCACAATTTCTTTCTGTGTCAGAAGGCGGGTAAAATTTCCGATGCCTGCACCCAGTTCTACGATCCGCTCCCCTATATAAGGGCTGAATTGACTATAGATCCAGTCCATGTAATTTAAGGACTGGGACATAATTTCCAGATCGTGTATTATTGGATCAGAACTGTTCATATTATTTCTTCCTTATGAGTCCGCCGATAACCATACCCAGGAATGCCATCATGTGGGTTTTCAGTTCATAACCGGACCGCAACGACAGAATCCGCTTGATTATATAACCTGGTCTCATATAAAACTCCCTGTATGCTGTTGAATAATATTGCTCAACAGTATCCGGCCCTACCGTGGGCAATTTGAGCACTGAATGGGACAAGTCATATGATACCCATTTTCTGTGCATCACAATCCCCTGCTCCATTGACCAGTCATAAAGGGCCGTGCCGGGGAACGGTGTTGTAATATTATAAATCGCAAACTGTATACCGAGTTGTTTAGAATATTCGATAGTTCTTCTCATGCTCTCTTCTGTCTCTCCGGGATTGCCCAGCATGAATGCACCCCTGACATCGATGCCGGCAGCTCTGGTCCATGCCACTGCATCATCAATCTGTCTGGTTTTGACTCTTTTGTTTATAGCCTTGAGCACTTCTTCGTCTGCTGATTCAAATCCATAGCCGACCTGGTGGCACCCTGCCTGTTTCATTTTTTTCAGCAGCCCGGGGTTTACCGTGTCTGCCCTGGCAAAACAGGACCATGATATATTTGTTTTGTTCTGCAGCAAAAGATCACAAAGCCTCTCCACACGTTTCTTGTTTGTAGTAAACGTATCATCGTAAAAAGAGATTTCCCTTATTCCGTAGTTTTTCTTTAAGAAGAGTATCTGGTCAAAAACTTTCCCGGCGGACTGCATCCGTATCCTTTTACCATGCATGCCCGAGTAGCAGAACGTACATGTACCCGGACACCCTCTTGAAGTTATCATACCCACAGAGGGGTTCTTTTTGGCTGCGCCAAGAGCTGAATGATACCGGTCCATGGGCAGTTTATTATACGAGGGGATGGGAAGCTGTTCGAGATCAACATACCGGTCACTATGGGCATTAACAATCACCTCACCGGCAGGAGATTTCCATGTGAGGTTGGGGACCTCTTCCAATTTCCGGTCCTGCGCGAGTTCCACAATCGCCTCTTCTCCCTCACCCCTTATGACCATGTCACATACATCCTCACTCACAAGGCTTTCATGGAAGATGGTAGGATGTACGCCGCCCATGAGAATCAAAGCCTCCGGAAATGCCCGGCGCAGTCCTCCGGCCAATTCTACAGCATGTTCGATCTCTACCGTCGTTGAGGATATCCCAATATAGTCAACATGCCCTTTTATAGACGATACTATTTCATCGAAGCCGAGGCCAAGGGCAGCAGCATCAATAATGTCCGCCTCAAAACCCTTCTCCTCAAGCACTGAACTCAGACAGGCCAGACCCATCGGGGGCGTCAGTGAATTCACCACATTCCAGATGTTTCCCTCGTCTATGGCTCTGTTCGGGTTAATAAAGACAAATCTCATTAAGTTATACTCACCGGGGATTCTTTCGACTGAAGAGTATGCGCTGGACCTGCTGCTGCAGTTCCTGGAATCTTCGTGACGTAGAATGCAGCATGAGGCCTGAAAAGATAACGAACAATCCTGATAGTATTGTTCCCACTGAAAGCACGGCCATGGGAATGCGGGCGACTATCTTTGTTGCCATATATTCCCTTATTACCACTATTCCCGGAATAAAACCGATAAGTACTATCATGATGCCCAATAACCCAAAGGCTGTCAGAGGCTTATAGTCCCTCATAATGGAAAATAGCGCATTCAAAATAATAAAACCATCCCTCAGTATCCTGATCTTTGATTCGCTCCCTTCAGGTCTCGGGACAAGATTAACCGGGACTTCCTGAATTCTGTAATGATTCTCTATAGTCTTGATAGTAAGCTCCATCTCAACATCAAAACCCTGTGACAGGAGAGGAAGACTGGCGATTTTTCTATTGAACGCCCTGTAACCGGTTAATACATCAGTCAGCCTGACACGGAATATGAGGTGGAGCATAGAGAGATAAAACTTATTGCCGAAGCGGTTCAATGATTTGAAATCGCTTGCAGATTCGGTATGCAGCCTTGATCCCATAGTCATATCAGCGGTACCGTCCTCAACCGCTTTCATCAGTTCTTTCACTTTATCAGCCGGATATGTGTCATCCCCGTCAACCATAATATATATGTCGGCTTCGATCTCTCTTAACATGCTACGAATGACATTCGCCTTTCCCTGCCGCTTTTCATATCTGACAATTGCACCGGCCCTTGCTGCTTCATCCACTGTTTTATCCCCCGAGTTATTGTCATAAACGTATATTTCGGCATCAGGCAGTTCAGCTTTAAAATCCTGAACAACCTTTGCTATGGTTTTCTCTTCGTTATAACAGGGTATCAGTACAGCTATCTTTGCCATATCTTACCGCCTTTCATGACCATAATAAATCTTAATTCATGCCGCCAGGATTTGCCGTTACAAACCATAATATAAATAATACACTAAAATTCATTACATGCAACCTGTTAGACATCCTTTTTGAGAGGACTGCTCCAAATATGGACATCAGCCATACAGAGAGCTTCGAATCCTGCTCATAACCATTAGACATACATTTGTCCTATAATAAAATTCTACCTGCCGGCATCCTTTATCTTGAGATACTCCTTTGCATCTTCATATCCCATCTGAGCGGAAGTCTTAATGTCATTATCAGCCTGTAAATAGTTGCCCAGCTTTAAATGAATTTTACCCCGTTTAAAGTACTCGCCTGCAGCCTCGGGATTCAATCTTATAACGCTGCTTAGATCCCTGACGGCCATCTGATAGTTGCCTGTCATCTCGTAAATATCACTGCGATATATATATGCCTTAATATATTCAGGGTCTAATTTAACTGCCCTGTTTAAATCCTCTATTGCACGCTTGTAATTTCCCAATATCATATAATCCACCCCGCGATTATAATATGCCTTTGCATCGTCAGGACTTATTGCTATAGCCTTATCATAATTTTCAATCGCTTTCTTATAATTACCCAGTTCAGCATAAATTATTCCACGATTGATGTATGCATGTTTGTCAAGAGGATCTATCAGGATAACCCTGTCATAATGTTCAAGTGACTTGTCAAAGAGGCCTTTTATAGCATACGTCATGGCCAGTTCCTGATGCGCGTCCAGATAATCCGGTTTATATTTAATAGCATCCATGTAGTGTTTGATCGCGTTATCATTTAAACCCTTGGCCCTGTATACATTGGCAATGTTCAGTCTGTTGGTCAAATAATAAGGATCAAGTTCAATAGAAATCCGGCAGTGTTCCAGTGCCTTATCAAGAAGATCCTGTTCTTTGTATGCATAGCATAAATTATTATGGGCCCTTGCTTTTCCCGGACTTTTACTCACAACATCCCCCCACAAACTGACTCCGTTCGTCCAGACTCCATTTCTCGCATACGTTGACAGCGATAGCAAAGCAGAAATAATAAAAAGAATCAGAACTATAGTCACTCCAGTCATATTCCACCGTTCCTTAATTTTCGCCGCACCGGAAAAGATGAAAGTAACAACAGAGATGAATATCCCTATCGAAGGTAAATACATTCTGTGCTCATTTATAACATCCCTTATAGGTATAACACTTGATTCAACCGACAGGGTAATAAATAACCAGAATATACCAAAGGAGAGCAGCCTTATATGTGGAACGGTATTCCTCTGTCGATAGAATAAATATGAAGCAAGGCTGAATATTGCCAGAAGAAACAGAAAAGACAGAAATACCCCGGGATTAAAAAAAGAAGTATATACTGGATAATCATAATCCAGATTCTGGTTGACCGGCAAAAAAATAAGCCTTATGTATGTAACCAGCACCCTGAATTCCGTAAAAAGGTAGTCCGCTCTTGATATATATGTAACCTCTTTCGCCACCTGGCTGACATCCCCTATCATGTCTCCTAAAGGCCTGTCCATACCTACAAGGCTTAATGGAATTATAAGCATGGTGAGAAATACAGGGACAAGATAGAGAACCCTTTTTTTCATTCTCCCCTCAAAAAACATCAGTTCATATAACCCGATGATAACCGGAAGGGTAATTGCAATCTCCTTTGTCTTCATGGCCAGCGCTGCGAAAATAACAGCAGCCATATAGTAGGAAACCGGTTTCCCCGCCCCGGTCCCTGCCCCCTGTCCCTGCAGTTCTGTTTTCTGCCGCATAACCCCTGCCTTTACATACGATGCAAGTGAAAGGAGATAGAACATAGCGGTAAGGGAGGTGACTCTCTGCCAGACATAGGTAACGGCCTGTGTTTGTATCGGATGGCAGGCAAAGAGAAGAGCTGTGAAAAATGATATGTGCCCGGCATAATCCGCGACCTGCGATTCCCGAATAAAACGGGTCTTGAAAGTTAAGAAGAGGAAATAATAAACAATGAGACTGTTTATTATATGTATCAGCAGACTGACAACATGGTATCCCTTAACGTCAAGGCCGTGAAATTTATAATTCAGGGCAAAGGTGAGATATGCCACATATCTGCTTTTAAACGTTTCGTACTCGAAGTGACCTTTAAACTTTTTAGCCGTTGAAGGTTCAATAAAATATTGCAGGTCCCTGACAATAGGATTTTCAATAATAGCCGGTCCGTCGTCAAAAGTAAAAGGGACAGAAAATGTATTGGAATAGGAAATAATGCACAGGGCAGTCAAGAACACAATATGCAGAACAGGTTTATGTAATATTTGTTTTATCATCTATTGCGTCATGCTTTCAGATAAGTTTATTTTTTGACCTTCTCCGCCCTGGAGAAATATTCATCAGCCTTTTTTTGAAGACCTTTTTTCCTGTGGGCTAATCCCATGTTATAAAGCGCGTTATAATTTTCCGGCTCTCTATCAAGCACAGTCCTGAATTGCCCTATTGCCTCATCATATCGTCCGGTCATATAGTAGGCGCTGCCTAAATTGTTTCGCGCCTGTTTATTTTCAGGCTCCAGTTTTAATGCCTCATCAAGATGATGGACTGCCTGCGGAGCCCGGCCGGTCATACCATATAGCCTGCCAAGACTGAGATGAACGGTTACTACAACAGGATTTATTTTTTTTACATGAGTGTATTGTTTAGCGGCTTTTTCTTTTAACCCCTGTAACTGATATTTATCGCCAAGCTGTTTGTACGCCTTTTGACTGTTTCTGTATAGTGAAAGGGCAGTTTTGCATTTTTTTTCAGCCTGTGCCCATATGCTTTTGGCAATATAGGCTTCACACAAGCCTTTGTAGGCAGTAACATGAAGGGGGTCCAGCGCTATAGTCGTCAGATATGCTTCAATCGCATTATCATAGAAACCGCCTGACCCGTAGGCATGACCAAGATTGTTGTGGGCAACTGGATCCTCCGGAGATTTTTTTACAACATCTTCCCACAGTACTTTTTCATTCTTCCAGATTTTATTCCGCTCATAGGTTGCCCCGGTCAGCACAATGAACATGATAGTCAGGAAAGAAGCTGTCACATTTCCAACGTTCTTCCATTTAGTTTTCATTTTTTCAACAACCATGAACATTACCGTGCTTAACAGGGCAAACACCCCTATGGATGGCAGATACATCCTGTGTTCAAATATAACGTGCCGTATGGGGAATACACTTGATTCAATCGAGAGCGTTATGAAAAACCATAGAATTCCAAAGGTGATAAGCCTTGTGTGGCAGACGGTATTCCTGAATCGAAACCATAAAAAAGCACCCACGCCGGTTATCAGCAAAAGAAAGAGAAACGACAGTAATACTTCGGGGTGGATAAAGGAACTGAATTTGGGATAGTTATACAAAAAATTCTGATTAACCGGCATGAGGACCAGCCTTATATATGTAACAATGACCCTGAACTCGGTGAATAGATAGTCGAGTCTTGAGATTTCTGATTCCGCCCTTGTAGCACCACCGACACTCCCTATTAATTCACCGATCGGTTTATCAAAGTCGATAAGGCTTACAGGAATTATAAGCATGGTGAGAAATAACGGTACCAGGTAAAGCACCCTTTTCCGGAGACTCCCCTCAAAAAACATACTTTCATAAAGAGCAATGGTAATCGGCAGGGTAAAGGCTATCTCTTTAGTCTTCATTGCCAATACTGCGGAAACGATCGATAACAGATAATAAAAAGAAAGTTTAACTCCGGTTCCTGCTTCCGGATCGCTTAAAGCTGATTCCGGCATTTGTTGCTTAAGTCTCGCCTTTATGTACATTATTAATGAAAAGAGATAGAACGTGGTTGTAAGAGAAGTAACTCTTTGCCAGATATAGGTAACTGCCTCTGTCTGGATCGGATGGGCAACGAATAAAAGGGCTGAAGTAAGAGCTATAAGTCCTGAGTACTCCTTAATTGACGATTTCTTCACATAAGGTGTCTTAAAGCTGATCCTGATGAAAAAATAGATAAGAACAGCATTTAACATATGGATAAACATGTTGACAACATGATACCCGGTAACGTTAAGGCCATGAACCTTATAATTCAATGCAAATGTGAGATACCCTATGTAGCGTCTCTTAAAGGTAGTATATTCAAAAAGATTATCGTTAAAAATCCGTGCATCTGAAAGTTCAATAAAATGATGCAGATCCTTGACAATGCCGCTTCCGACAATAACAAATTTATCATCGTATATAAATGAACTGCTAAAGGTGTTGGAATAAGCGATTATGCATATTACTATGATTAACAGAATATGCACTATGGGTTTATGTAAGGTTTCTTTATTCATAGTTGTAAATTGTTACCTGCAGTACACTTTCAACCTGCTGGTTATTTAAAAAACATTTCATAAAACCAGCTTCCTTCTACTGCTGCTCTTTTTTCTGCTTCTGCAAATAGTTTTTCATCATAGTGGCCGCTCCAAGATTGTTACGTGCCTGAGCATGCCCCGGGGCAAGTTGCAGGGCAATCCTGAACTCTGATATCGCTTTATCAATAAGGCCTTTAGCCTTGAGGGCGCTCCCCAGATTATTATGTGCTCCCGGAGATTCGGGATTATATTTAATTGCAGTCTGATAAAGTGTTATCGCTTCATCAATATTCCCTTTTGCCTTGTATGCACTGCCCATATTGTTGTACGCTTCCGCGTAACCCGGATTGAGTGTTATGGCTTTTCGATATTGTTGAATTGCATCATTATAAAGTCCCTGGTAATGGTATACAATACCGAGGTCATAATAGGCCTCCGGAAAGTCCGGTTTAACTTCAATGGCCCGCTGAAATTGCTCAATCGCCTTATCCACATGACCCTGAGTATGATAAATAATACCCCTGTTAATATAGGGTCTCACATAGAGCGGATTTAATTGTATAGAAGTGTTGCAATATTCTAACGCCTCATTAAAAAGCTTTCGTTCCCTGTACGCATAACACACACTACTATAAGCCCTCGCATTCTTCGGACTTTTTCTCACAGTATCCATCCATAAACTCAGGCTGTCCTTCCAAATAATATTCCGTGCATATGTCGCACCTGTAAGCATAATTACAATCAGGATAAGCGCAGTTATCACATAGGTATCCATATTGGGCAGCCTGTCTTTTAACTTCTCCCAAACTGTGAATGCGCAGGTACTGAAAACAACAAAAACCCCTGCAGAAGGCAAATATATCCTGTGTTCAAAAATCACATCCTTTATCGGGATAATGCTTGATTCAACAGATAATGTTATAAAAAACCAGAATATGCCAAAAGAGATCAGTCTCGAATGCGGGGCAATGTTCCGATATTTATAAAATAGATATATCCCCAGAGAAAATATCAAACCAAGAAACAGAACAGATAACAACACCTCTGGATCAAATAATGAGCTGTATATGGGATAAACATAGTCGATATGCTGATTTACAGGGATAAAGATAAGTCTTATGTAAGTAACTATCACCCTGAATTCCGTAAACAGATAATCCAGCCTTGCGACACCGCCTGTCTCTTTTGAAGCTTTGCTAATGCCTCCCAGCAGCTCACCAACCGGCCTGTCAAGGTCTATAAGGCTCAAAGGAATGATAAGCATAGTGATAAGAAACGGGATGAGAAAGAGTATTCTTTTCCTTAACGAACCATTGAGAAACATGATTTCATACAGGGCAATTACGACCGGCAGGGTAAATGCTATCTCCTTGGTCTTCATGGCAAGCACAGCTGATATGATGGAGACCATATAATAAAGAACTGTTTTGATCTTCAATGCTTTCCCCAAACTTTGCTCAGAAGATGGTGTTTCTTCATAGGTAAATCTGGCCTTTATATACATCAACAGCGAGAAAATATAAAACGTTGCTGAAAGAGAGGTAACCCTCTGCCATATGTAAGTGACCGCCTGAGTCTGAATGGGATGAGCAGCAAAAAACAGGGCCGCAAAAACTGCTATATGCATCGAGTATTGTCCGGTTTTTGACTCCTTTAAAAAATGTGATCTAAAAGTCAGAATAACTAATACATATACGAGCAGACTGTTTATAATGTGGATAACGAGGTTGAACATATGATAACCGGCTACATCAAGTCCATGAAGCTTGTAATTAAGTGCAAAAGTCAGATATCCGACGTACCGGCGTTTAAATGTGGTGTATTCAAAATAATCCTTGAAGTCTGCACCCTTTGAAGGTTCGATAAAGTAATGCAAATCCTTGATTACAGGATTTTCAACAATGCCCTCTAATCCGTCAAACACAAACGGAACATGAAAAGTATTGGAATATGAGACAATGCATATAACTATGATGATGAGAATATGCACCACGGGTTTATATAAAATATTTTTTATCATTTCTATTCTGATTAAATTTCCTGCTTTCTTATTGCTGCTCTCATCCCTATAATTCAAATGTATCGAATAAATATAACCTTGTAATAAATTATATGATCTTCAAAAAACGGGGGAATCTGATGATCCCCCCCCCGGTTAAATAAACCATTTGATTTAACAAGAATGTTTTCCTTAAGTGGAAGGCAGTCTTCAATCGGTCAGATTTTGCGTGCCTCGCAGATTGCCTTGACCTTATTCAAAACAGCAACGGCCTCCTTCACATTGAGCTTTTCGATTACGAGGCGGTTTGCAATTACCCCCAGGACCTTGCCTGGGACATCATAGTGTATCTCAAATTTGAGGCTTGTTGAATCTCCGTCTCTGTCAAAATGAAAGGTCTCTCTTATTGGAAAAGAACCTTCCATTTCCATGGCGAATTTTTTATTCTTCCGGAATTCTATTATTTTGCCCTGCCCGTCAAGGTTGATCCCCAGCATCCGGTATGTCCATTCGTATGTTGAGCCTGTTTTAAGGTTTTTATCTGAAATGTTCCTCACATCAACAAGGCTTGTTACATACCTTGTCCAGTTAGCCGGGTTTGTCACATATTCAAATACCTTGTTTAGCGGGGCATTTATAAGTATTGTCCGGGTGATTCTTGAGCGCAGCTCACGCGGAGGTTTCCTGTCGTCAACCTCTTCTGATTTAAGTTTATTCATCAGAGCCTTTACCTGTGGGGGCATTTCACCGAGAGAACCCAGTTTGTCGACAATAAATGAACTGTTCATTATGAGCTTCATGGACCTGAGCAGATAGCGTCTCTTGAATTCGTCCTTCATTGTCATCAGTTCTTTCAGTTTCCCCATATAGAAGCTGCGGTAACTGTCAATGATGGCCCAGTCGATTGCCTTGAGGCTCATGTTCTCCGGTTTGATCACCGGGTCAATAAGGTTGTATTTACGGTAGTCATATATTTTTATGTACGGCTTCAGCTCTTTATACATCTCTGCATAGGGCCACGGCGCAAGGGCAAGGTAGTGGGCAAAGTCCGGATTGTATATCTTTGACAGTTTAAGCGTTTTTGCAGCTGATTGCTTTGTCTCATGGGGAAAGCCCAGCAGAAAACTGGTCTCTGTGATCATGTCATGTTCATGGATGAGCCTTATTGCTTCCATCCCGATTTCTACATTCACATCTTTTTTGATAAGGTCGAGAGTCTCCTGGTCCGTTGCTTCCACCCCTATGTAGATATGTACGATTCCTGCCCTCCTGTATTTCCATAGGATGTCCCTGTCTCTTACAATATCTTCCGCCCTTGTCTCCATGAGCAGATATATATCAAGTTCATTTTCTATCAGAAGGTCAAGCAATTTTTCCCAGCGATCTCTTTCATGGGTAGGGTGTTCATCCGGCAGGAGGAATACATTTACGCCGAAATGTTTCCGCAGGTGCTCAATTTCCATTACGATGCTCTCAGGTTTCCTCCCCCTCCATGACTGGTGCCAGAACTTTTGCTGTGAACAAAACGTGCAGTCGTGGCTGCATCCCCTTGATGTGCTTACCGAACCGAGGCGGCTCTTCGGTATTACAAAATACCGGTAGTCCTTCCACTCTATCAGGTCCCAGGCAGCTGGAAGGGAGTCCAGGTCTTTAATGAAAGGCCTTGGCGGTGTTGATACAACTTTGCCCTTATTTCTGTATGAAATGCCCTTTACCTTTTCCAGGCCTTTTCCCTTCTCAAGGCTTAAAAGCAGTTCTGTAAGCGTCTCTTCTCCTTCCCCCCTGACCACGTAATCGACATAACTGTTCTCAAGAACCTCTTCAAACATGAAATTGGGATGCACCCCTCCGATTATGGTGATAACATCCGGATTAAGTTCTTTGGCGTTTTTCAATACTTCGAGCGCGTCGACTACCGTGGAGGTTATAGCAGTTGATGCCACATAGCGGGGTTTTTCTTCTTTGATCCTTTTCTTTATCTCTTTATGGCCGTGACGTTTTGTCATGGCATCATAAATTACCGGTCTGAATCCAGCTTCCCTTACTGCTCCCGCCAGGTAGACAAACGTGAGCGGAATCCAGTGGCCTGCAACTTCAACAACTCCGCAGTGATACGGAGGCGTTATGAACAGTACTTTCTTTTTCATAATCCTTCCCTGATCTGTTTTACCTTCCTGTTTATCTTTATCCAGAAATGCGCCCCAAGCCCGACAAATGCAAACGCAAGGATATGTTTAATGATAAGCGCTGTTATCTGTCCTTTCCCGGCTGCATTGGCCCACTCAAATTCAGCATAAAATATGGTCCTCGGAATGCCCCCGAGCACTATCCAGATGAGCGCGAACTTTGCGAGTTTTGTGGCATTCCCGTATATTTTTAAAAAGTATCCGGTCGTCTCCCTTGTCTTTTCAGACTCTTCATATTTTCTGACCAGGGTCCAGATCATATATCCGCTTGCCAGGAGCAGGGCAGTGGCAACGTCATGGAAGTAATTGTTCATCATTATTAACACACCAAGTTCAGGACTCATCTCTCTCCTTATATTCTATTATACTGTCTGACCTGCTGATAACATTCCATTCTTCTGTTGTCTTTCCCGGGCATATTCCTTAAAAGCCCTTCCCTGGGGATACTGGATCATAAATGAGGAAACATGGCTCATCGGAAAACCCTTCCACGATACCTGCATAAGCCGCTGAATAATTTTTTTTGTAGGGAACAGGTCTGCCCTGAGTTTAATAATGGCCTCCTCCCTTTCAAGAGGCCCCATGCTCGGGTGTTCAAAAACAGCGTGGTTCCCGTCAAAACTGTTCCAGTCAAAACCGTCAATTAAATAAGGTTTGTATATTTCGTAAAGCTCTGTGCCCGGGAACGGAGTTGTCATAACAGGATGGGCCGAAACCTTCAACTCATCGCACAGCTTTAAGATTCCATCAAAGTCTTCTCTTGTGTCCTGTCTTCCGCCGACCATAATAAACAGCATTACCTCTATCCCGTGATCTCTTAATTTCCTTATAGCGTCCCTTCTTTCCCTTCCCTGCTTTGTTACGGCCTTATACTCTTGAAGGCTCGACATGTTGTTGGATTCCCATCCCAGGAGCACGGCAGTCAGTCCGGCTTTCCGCGCGTACTTAAAAAGCTCATCGGACCGGGGGTGATGAACCGTTTTGATATCACCGGAGCCGAACCACCACTTGCCTCTTACATTCTGCGCCATTTCCCTGTAAAGCTCAATGGTCTTTCCAATATTCACTCCCCATATGTTGTCATCAATTCCCCAGAACAGCCTCCTCTTGCTTGCGGCAACTTCCCTGACAACTTCACCAATAGGCCTCATCCTGACCTTGCCGCCGAAGAATTTGTGCACCGAACAAAAGGTGCAGCTGAAAGGACATCCCCGGGAGGTCTGGAAATATCCGTATACATAGTCTGTATTCCAGAGATTTGTAACAGGCCGGGGCAGTCCCGATAGTTCAGGGAATTCACCTTTGTATACAGGGTTCAGACTGCCTTTTTCAGCATCATCAAGAATCTCTTTCCAGACAGTTTCCGCTTCACCCAGCACTATTGCGTCTGCATGCTCTTTCGCTTCATCAGGCAGGGCAGTGATATGTATTCCTCCGAGCACAACCTGTTTGCCGTCTGCCCTGAGCCTGTCCGCCATTTCATACACCCACGGTGACTGCGGAGTCAGGACAGTAAATCCGACAACCTCTGCGTTGACTTTATCCGGGTCAAATAATTCTTTGTTGGCATCGATCAGTTCTACCTTTACATCAGGTTTTATCTGGAGTGTCAGACCTGCAAGATATTCGAGGACAGGAGGTGCTATGGGAAGACCTTTTGACATCTGGCCTTTTTCACCAAAGGGTGGAGATACGAGTAACAGTTTCATTGATTATAGTGTACTAAATACAATCCTGGTTCACAACAAATTATGCCTGCAGTTTCCTGTGTTTCTATCAGCAGCCTTTTCCATGGTATGGACCAGATAGTCCGGATCAAAGGGTTTGGTTACAAAATCAAAGGCGCCTCTGTTTAAAGCCTTTTCAGCCAGTTCAACCTCATGAGAACCTGTCATTACAACTACAGGTATGGCTGAATTCAGGCCGCGTATGATTTCCAGTAATTCAATCCCTGAAATTTCCGGTATATCGATATCCGTCAGCACCGCATGAAAACTCTCCCTTTTAAAATGGTCGATAGCTTCCGCAGCCTCCTTGCAGGGAGTTACATTAAAACCGTTAAATTTCAGCAGGCGTGAAACAGCATCCAGGACAATGCTGTTATCATCAACGAGCAGAATAGAATTATTATTGTTCATGGTCATGCTAGTTTCCTTTCTTACTGTTTCTTTTTCCAAGCTGATGCACCTGCAGGGTGTGGAACTCATTATGTCATTATCTGTAAACGTTCATGAGACTGTTTAGAAAATTATGATACTTAGCGTTTGATTTCAGGACTTCAACCCCCAGGCCGGTGCAATGATTATCTGTAACTACTACGTGCTTGACTTCAACGGAAATATTTATCATTTCACTGCCCGTGCGTATAATCAGGGGCAGGCAGGCCTCCCGTGGAATACATATATCTGTTTTTATAAACATCCCCTTTTCTGAAATATCAAGTATGGTCCCCGGGTAAAAAAGGTTCCAGTAGTAAAATCTTAACTCCAGTTCAGCCGTCCATCTTTGAAGCTCTCTTTTTTCCATTCAGTTCCATGTTCCGGATTCTACCCTCATGTATTACGGCCCCTGCGGAAAGCAGAAACGATTACTAGAATAGCTCCCTGTTGTTTATCTCCTCAGCAAGGTCTTTGGCGCTTTCAAGGTTTGTTGAAGTAATAATTGAATTTTCAATTTCGATAATGGCGTCAGAGATCGTGGTTCCCGTCCCATATCCTGCTACCATTATCTGTATGATCTCCAGTTCACCCTGTGACAGCCAGGTCGTTGATTCAACGCTCGCAGCAACATTAAGCAGCAGGGCGACAAACTGACGTTTCGCC
>JBDLIC010000026.1:0-28478 GCA_039715075.1 Nitrospirota bacterium | reverse complement strand
TCCCTTATTTGCTGCGTACGCTTAATGGCCTCATGCACAACCGGTAATTCCTTTTTATGGCGTTCATTTTTGGTTAGCTGATGTAAACCGGGCAGGTAATCTGATGAAATTTCAGGAAGTAACAGCCCGAGAGATTCGGCCCGTTTCTTTATCTCTTCACGAATAATTCGTTCATCACGAGTTCCCGGATTAGCTATTTCTTCTGCAGCAGGATAATCCTCGTGGTGCTCTAAAATTCTTAAAATATAACCTTTAAGACGCTCCACAACTTTTCCATTTTCATTAATAGCAGAAACAGTTACTAAGTAATCACGGTCAATAAGATCTTCAATAATAGCAATTCCGATCAGAGATCCGGGTAAATTACCTTCAACGTGATAGCGTTCAATACTTTCTATTTTTAAAGGTAAACAGATATCACGAGGAATTGCAATTTGTGCAGAGTGAAGCAGAGAGTCTCTGAAAAATGGATCTCCGAGCAGCCATGAATGAGCAGCATCGTCAGATTTATGTTCTTTAAAGAAAGTAATTTTTGAACGAAAGACACATTTTTTTGAATCCAGTGAATATATTTGTTTAATTCGCTGGAATTGAGGTCCCTGAAATAGCAGTTTTCCGTTGTAAAGGTCTTTATCAGGCTGGATTTCAAGAGGTGCGCGAGGTAATTCGACCTTTTCTTGAGGAGCCTCTTGGTCAACTTTTAGAATAAATAAAGCTGAGAAATGATCAACAGCAAACCCGGTTTGCGCGGTTGAAATTCCGACACGAACTCTTCGATTCTCTTTTTTTGTTTTTCGTTCAAGGACCTCGGCACGGATTTCAATCTCCACGCCGCTTTCGGGATTAACCGGGATTGGCCGTTCAAGACTGATATCTTCAATACAGATTGAATTAAAATTGTTTTCCCCGGTCACATATGCCACTGCCTGAGACATTGCTTCAAGACCAAAGACCGTTGGGAAAAGATATGTCCCCCGCCAGAGATGGTCTTTGATATATGTATCACGATCAAGGCTGAGATGTGCCCTTGAAATAATCTCAACCTTAGGATAATAATAAATGATTTTCTCAAGAAACCTGGAAGATTTTGGCAATGGAAAGAGATGAGGCTGTAGTGTATCCAGATTGGCTATACGAGCAGCAACTATAACCTGTTTCTCTCCGGGGTCATTCATTATAAGCTGCAAAAACCGTCGTACTCCCTCTTTAGCAGGAATAGCCCCAATTCCCATCTGCGCCAGATATTTCGTGCTTCCCATCCGCACTCCCATTCCTACATCGTCCCATATACTGAAAGCAATGCTGAGCACCGATGTTTCAGGATGTTCCTTTGCAAATCGACACAATAATAAATTCAGGGCCTCATTTGAAAAACCGTACCATGCGTTGCGTATCATTCCAGAGATACCGATAATTGATGAAAAGCCTGCGAACAGCTTTGGAGGCGAGTCTTTCAGTGCATTGCACAAATTAACCGTGCCGAGCACTTTGGGAGCAACCTCTTTTAAGGCGTCTTCAGTTGAGACTTTATCCAGATTTCCCGGTTTGTTCAGGGCACTGCCGTGTATTACACCTCCAATATCACCCAATTCTTTCTGAATGCGTTTGACTACACTGTCTACAGCCCCGGGGTTAACAATATCGCACTGGTAATACTTAGCTGTCAATCCTGAATCACCGAAACGTTTGAGGGTTTGAGCAATCTCTCCACCATTATCGGAATTCTCGCCCGGATGAGGAGAACTTCCAATAAGTGCCACGCGAACGTTGGTGGTCTGAGCCAGAGATAATGAGCATTCAGCCGTAATACCCTTTGCTCCACCGGTAATAAGGATTACATCATCAGAAGACCATGAAACAGGCCGGGGCTTATAATCTACCGGTTCACTCAAATAAGGTTTGGGCACACGACGGGTTAACTTTTTATCGTATCCGGCAGCTGCATAATTATCGGAAGTTGAAAGTTCCTCAATAATTTTCCCTGCCAGTTGGGCTGTTTGAATTTCCGTAGAGAAATCAAGAACGCGAACTTTTAAATCCGGGCGTTCTAAATGGAGGCTTGCAGCAAGAGCCAGGGTTGTACATTGTTCGATACCGGAAACTTCCGGCTCTGTACCGAAATACCCCCCGCCAAACTGAATATAAGCTACTGTCTCGCGACTTTCATTATTTTCTGTATCTGAAGGCAAAAGAGCTATCGTGCGCAGCCGATCAATAATACTTTCAAGACGACTGCTGTTCAGTCCGACCTGATTTGAAGCCCTGGGAAGAATAGCAATATAACCCGTATATTTATCATTGCCGGACAATCCCTGGATACGAATATCTTCAAATAACGCAGTGTAAACCTCAGCACCATGATTGATGAGCTGCTTACTGAGTGTTCTTGCTATACTCTGCTCCTCTGGCTCAGATAGAATGAGCACTTTCGATTCTTTCCAGTTATTCGCTTCCCCTTTCAGGTCAACCGGTGATAATTCCTGGACAACTGGTTTCACAACAAAATTTCTTACCCACGAAGGCTTATCCGTTTTTACTTCTGCCGCTGAAACAGACTCTGCAGGCACACTCCGGTCCTTTTTTAATTGATCAAATACGTCTGCAATTTCCTTCAAGGTCGCGTTGGCATACTTGGAAACATCCGTTTCTCCGGCAACGCCAAGACGCATTGAAGCCTCTGCAATTAATTCAGCTGCCTTTATGGAATCCAGGTTCAGGTCGTCAAGAAGCCTTAGTTCCGCAGACAGGCTGTCTTTCGGGAAGCCGGTACGTTTTTCCACAAGCTCAAACAGCAGGCCGGATGTTGAGGTTGTATCCCGTGAAATATCTTCTATTTTTTCAGTCTGTTTTTCTTTTGTGATTGTATCAACAGATTCGAGGTTATCCTGTCTGGATAAAGATGTTAAAGTTGCAGAAGGCATGTTTTCCATGTCCGCCTTTATAACTGCTTCTATAAACTGGTGCCGGCTGGAAAGATAATCGGTAAGCTCCTGCGGTGATATATTTATTTTATCTGCTAATGCTGCCCCGAGCAGTCCTCTGTCTCCAGAAAAAGTTAGATGTTCAGTATCTGGAACTTTATAAGGACGTTCACAAGGATTTTCTATAAAAATACGTTCAGATGACGGAACAAAAGGGCGAACAAACCTGTCTCTATAAAGAGCTTCCCATTTTACATTCCCTCCATGGACAAAGAAGTTCCCAAGGAAGACGTTAAGATCGCGGTCTTTGCCCTGCTTTGATTCAGTTGGCCGGCACATTATGTTATCATCTTGTATTATTGTGTTTGCCAGATCGGACAGAACCCTGCCCGGCCCGACTTCAAGCATTAAATCACAATCTTTTGCCATCTTCTTAACCAGAGAGACAAAATCAACCTGTGACAGAACCTGGTCGGCAAAGTGATCTTGTAAATTTATCCCCTCTTTTATCTCTCTACCGTTCATTCCTGAAATGAGTTTCGTCTTTGTTGAAGCAAGTTTTTTTGGAATAGGAGCGATGTTACGTAAACGTTCTGCAGCAGATGAAACAAATCTGGAATGAAACGCATTGGAAACCGCTAAGATATGCGTTCTTATACCTTTGCCTTTTGCTATATTGACTGCCTCTTCAACACCCGTTCTCTCACCGGATATTACAATCTGCCGGGTACTATTGATATTTGCGATGACTGCATAGCCTTTTACCCTGTTCAAAACGTCAATAGCACTCTCCTGTGAACAACCCAGGCTGGCCATAATCCCTCTTTCATCTCCGGGCGCAGCCATTGCCTTTCCGCGAGTTGATGCCAGTTTCAGTAATGCACTTTCATCAAACGCCCCCGCTGCATGAAAAGCGGTCAATTCACCCAGGCTGTGACCTCCTGCAACAACTGGTCTTATCCCAAGACGGGCCAATTTATGAATCCAGAGCAAAGAAGATAAACAGATTGCAGGCTGTGCTATCTCTGTCTGTTTAAGCAGTGATGACCATTGCTTGATATTATTGACGTTAATGGCCCTGTCTGTTGGTCTAAAAATGAATTGAGCTATATCTTTACTGCCATTTTTTTCAATCCAAATAGCTGCGTTAGCCAATAACTTTTGAGCCCACTCATGGCGTTCAACAAGCGCTTTTCCCATATTAAGAAATTGAGATCCTTGCCCGGGGAATAAAAAACCCACCCTGCTTTTCTGCACTGTATTTCCGATAAATATGTCTTGCTGAGGGCTTATGACTGTCTCGCCTTCGAGTGGAGGATTCTCAACAAGCATTTTTTCAAGATTCTGCAAACATTCAGAAAGCTTCTCTGGAGTGCCAGCTATTACAGCAGAACGAACGGGGACATTTGGTTCCAGTTCATTGGTAATTTGGGCTGCAAGATCAACGAGCTCACTTTCAGGTAAACCTTGCGCGCGTTGCTTAATCGTTTGTGTACGTTTAAGCAGCTCTGATGCTGATGAAGCGCTTAAAACAAACAACTCTGTTTCCTGATGGGAGACTAACAATTTACGTTCTTCAATTGAAGGAACAAGACTTTCAGAAGGTTGATCACCGGATTCGATTGTTACATGGCAGTTAATCCCTCCAAAACCCATTGCTGAAACACCTGCTTTGAGCTTTTCTTCCGGAAGACGAATTTCGCCGGACATTATGGGATAGACAGAGGGGACTGAACTCTCAAAAACCTCGTTTGGTTCGCTGCAATTAGCTGTGGGAGGCAGAATACGCCGGTTGACAGCAATTGCTGCCTTGATAAAACCACCTATTCCTGACGCTGCCTTGGTATGCCCGATAATTGATTTTAATGAAGTTATGCCACAGTGTCTGAGATCTGTTTTTTTTATATCTCCCATAGCCAGAGAGATTGCTTCTAATTCGGTTTTGTCACCGACAACTGTTCCGGTTCCGTGGCCTTCTATAAAATCAAGGTCCCCTGGAGTATAGCCTGCCCTTTCATAGGCCCGCTGCAGGGCAGCGGCCTGCCCTTTAACACTTGGAGCAGTAAGTCCGCCTTTTCCGTCAGATGATATCCCCCACCCCCGTAAAACTGCATAGATATAGTTTCCATCTGCAATAGCATCTTCTAAACGCTTTAATACTACAAAACCACAGCCTTCACCGGGAATAAACCCGCTTGCCCTGCGATCATATACTCTCATATCTTTTTTAGTAAGTGCAGCGGTCTTAGCAAAACCGATCATTTCAAAAGCGTCCAGACTGATATCCACCCCGCCTGCCATTGCAAGATCAAGATCACCGTTTGTCAGAGCTGTAGCTGCTGTGGCAATTGCTAAAAGAGATGAGGAACACGCTCCATCCACAGTGTATCCTCCTCCGTGAAAATCAAGATAATTACAGATCCTTCCCGAGATTGTATTTGACAGGCCGCCTGATAAAGTGTCCTCCGTTACAGGCGCAAATATGGACTTGTAATAAACCTCCATAGTCTGTAAAAGATCTGATATGGTTTGCTGTGATAATCCCTTTGTCTTTGCAGCAGTCTCAAGGGTCCGTTTGATAAAAGGCCATCTCAAGCGCAGTCCTTCCGCACGTGTCTGTTCACCTGTCAGTGTATTTCCGAGGATTACACCTGATTTTTCTATGGGCACATTCTCCCTGTTAAAACCAGCGTCTTTTAATGACCGGATTGCAACTTCCAGGGCCAGCCAGTGAGCAATATCAGTAGAATCAATTGTTGATTTTGGAATACGATGGCCAGCCCAATCAAATTTAAATCCATCGATCAGAGCAGCTTTATTGCAGTATGTCTTATCAGGAGTGTCAGGGTCAGGGTCATAATAATCAGACAGCGGCAGTCTAATATCAGGGAAGGGACGAAACTGCCTGCGTTTCGCTAAAATATTTTCCCAGAAATTGCGTAAATCCTTTGCTCCCGGATATTGACAAGCCATACCCGTAATAGCAATGGCTGTTGAATGTGAATCTTCCCTCACAGAAAACCTCCGGAACAACCATAAAGATGCTTGTTAGATAAGCAATATGAAGTAATGTAAGATATTTTATCAGAAAAAACGTTCTTAATGTCAAGTATTCGTACGGGTAGAGGCAATCGAGAAATACTCAAAAGATCGGCACAGGCTGATTTGCAAGCGGTGCAAAAAACAAAATCCCCCAATAAGAGCCTATGAAAAAGGATGCTGTTTCTTCAATGCTTAATAAATAAATGAAGAAGCAGCAAGAGATAGAGAGTTATGCTCGTGGTAAAAAAAATCCTGAAGAGAGTTCAGACCCTGAAGCTAACTAAGGATACAAAACTTATCAAGGAAATAAGGAAGGATTGATCCCGCATATTGCCGACTAAGCGGTTTTTCTGTTAAAATTAAACCAGGCTTAAGACACCGTTTTATATCATTACCCATAAATGATCTTGACGTAAATGCAATGCGTGCAGCGGTTGCAACTTCTTTTTGAAATGAAAAAAATATGACTCAAAATAAATTAACACACAGCCCTGCTTTTAAAAGGATACTCCCATTCGCAGTTTATATGATTCTTCTTTTTGTCTTCGACCTGCTGAAACCACTAATGCCCGAAGGGGTTTTTACGGATAATTATACGGCCATTACATATCCTGTAAAAATACTGGCCGTAACAGCTATTCTTATTTACTTCTGCAGGTCATATGATGAACTTCGCTTTAATAATTTGAAGGCTGCACATCTGCTGGGTGCTCTGGCAACAGGAATAGTTGTTTTTGTTTTATGGATCAATATGGATTGGGATTTTGCCACACTTGGAAGTTCAGAGACATATGATCCCCGTATCCTGCCCGGCAAGACCTATTATGCATTTTTGGCCATAAGACTTGCAGGGACGGCCCTGGTCGTTCCTGTGTTTGAAGAGATATTCTGGCGGTCTTTTGTCCTCCGGTATATTATTAATCAGGATTTTGCTTCAGTAAAGATAGGCGCATTTACATGGATGTCATTTATAATATCGTCATTGCTGTTCGGCAGTGAACATCACCTCTGGCTTGCAGGAATTATGGCCGGTGTTTTTTATAATCTCCTTCTCTACTGGAGCAGGAGTATCTATATCTGTATCATAGCCCATAGTGTCACCAACCTTCTCCTCGGTATTTATGTAATCAGGACAGGAAGCTGGCAGTTCTGGTAATCTGCAATCCTCTCTGAAGTTGATTCTTTACCGTTAATTCATGATTCAGGTGCGATTTTTAGAATCCAGCCATATGGTAACAGGCCCGTCATTTAAGAGGTCAACTTCCATATGAGCCGCAAATATGCCTTCTTTCACCTCAATATCATTTTCACGGAGCAGGTTATTAAACCTGAGCCAGAACTCCTCAGCCATATCAGGCGCTGCCGACTGTTCAAAGCCCGGCCTGTTCCCCTTTTTTGTGCTGGCAAACAAAGTAAACTGCGAAACACTCAGGATCCGGCCCTTTACCTGTTTGATATCGAGGTTCATCTTCCCCTGATCATCTTCAAAAATACGCAGACTTGATACCTTTTTCGAGAGATACTCAATATCATCAGAAGTATCATCTTTTCCCACCCCGACAAGGAGCAGCAGTCCCTGCCCTATTTCTGCAACATCCCTGCCATTGACCGCTACTTTTGCCTGTTTGACTCTCTGGACGAGTATTCTCATAAAAAAACCGTCGAGCGTCGGGCGTTAACGGCAAATTACGTCCGACGCCCAACGGTATTTATTTATGTTAAAATATTAATTCTCCAATGTCCAATGATCTTATCGAAACAATAGTAAGTGATGACGATTCTCTGCGTAATCGTTCTATTAACGCTCTTCTGGAAAACAGAACAAAAGAGGAGCTTTTAGTTCTGGCAGATGAAATGGAGGGATTCCGCAAATCAACGGGTAATCTCTATCATAAGGTCAGGGCATCCCTTTTTCTATTTGTAATTTACAGGTTTTATCTCCAGAAAAACAGTGAGGTCACACAGTACGGGACTATACCGTTTGAAGGGATCAAGTCTGCCTTTGACAGGGAGTTTGAAAAGTCCATAGAATTCTATTTGTCAGAAATCAAAAGAAGGGGTGAGATAGACAGCGCAATATCAAGCGCGGTTGCTGATTCATACTATAAGCTTTCTTTTAAATATCTGCTGGACCAGGTCAAGCTATCTATCAGCCAATGCAATGAAAACCATCATTTGTACAATATCAGAGGTCTGGATGATTATCCTTTTTCCGTACCTGATGAATTGCTGAATCCTGACAGGGACACTGGAAATTATCCGGCAATAGTGGATGCATCACCGGTCAGGCTTGACCCTTCCCACAGTGGATGGTCTGATATTTTCTTCCTCGGAATGGATTTCCCTGAAGGTGCAAGGGTCATTAATTTATCGGTTGATTTGAGGGTCCATGGCAGTGGTGAACCGATTTTGCCTCCCTGTGAGTGTTATTGCCGCTATATCGAGGAACCGGTAATAGATCTTGTTTCCATTGACCTGAAATCCTCTAAGAAAATTGCTACACTTCAGGAACTTTTCAACTTTGGGAATGATTATCTCTCTCTGCTGAAAGCCGGAGTCGTGGCATCAGGTCTAATTCCCCCCTGCCTTGAACAGAGTGATATTTCACTAACGGATATATTGCAGAAACTTATGGGAAGGACTGGAGGAATTGAATTAGTCACAAAGGTGAACGGCATTCCAAAGGGTTCCCGCCTTGCTGTAAGCACCACCCTGCTCTCAACTATTATTACGAGCCTGATGCGTTTTAGCGGGCAGATAAAAAACCTTACAGGCCCGATTCAGGAGGATGAGAGACGGGTTGTGGCTTCAAGGGCAATACTCGGGGAGTGGCTGGGAGGTTCAGGCGGAGGGTGGCAGGATTCAGGGGGGCTCTGGCCCGGTATAAAAGTCATCAAAGGGAGGCTTGCTGAAGAAGGTCACCCTGAATACGGTATTAGCCGGGGCTGCCTGCTGCCGGAACATAATGTCTTTACGAGGGAAGAGATTTCAGAGGAAGTTGAGGAACGGATATTGAAATCTATTGTCCTTGTCCATGGTGGGATCTCGCAGGATGTAGGCCCTATTCTAGAGATGGTCACCGAAAAATATCTTCTTAAATATGAAAAAGAGTGGGAAGCCAGATTAAAGGGCATTCAGCTTTTTGACATGATAGTCGATGCGCTGAAGGCCGGTGATATGAAAGAACTCGGCAGACTGACCACAGAGGACTGGGAGGAATCCATACAGAAGGTAATTCCCGCTGTAAACAATTCATTTACTGAAGACCTTATTCGCAGTGCAAAAGAGGAGTTCGGGGATGACTACCGGGGCTTTTTAATGCTCGGGGGAATGTCCGGCGGAGGAATGGCATTTATCATTAATCCGGACATTAAAGAAGAGTTTAAAAAAAGAATAGCCCTTATCATGCTTGATCTTAAACGGATATATGCTTCTTCTTTTCCCTTTATTATTGATCCGGTTGTTTATGATTTCAGGCTTAATAATGAAGGTGTTTCTGCAAAACTGCTGAAGGGCAGGGACGCCATAATGCCCGGTATGGGTACTGTCTCCAACTTTCACCCCCCTGTATCACTTGATGAAGAGGAAATAAAAGAAAAATACGGATTTGATGAGATATCTAATGAACAGATGAAATCCTCATTAAAAAAAGGTGATATAGGCCTTGCGAAAAACCGCCTTCCCGCTTCTGTAAAAATCGACGATGTTTCGTATGATGAAATTCTGCATTTTGAAGATGAAGAAAATAAAATATCTGACAATGATTTATATCAAGAAGGGATAAAAGCTTTAAGGAATAATGAAATCGCAGTTGTTTCATTTGCCGGTGGTATGGGCAGCCGCTGGACGCATGGGTCTGCAGTGGTAAAACCAATTAATCCATTTATAAGAATAGGAAACAGGTACAGGACATTTTTGGAGATACATCTTGCGAAGAGCAGGAAAACAGGAACAATTTCGGGACAGGACATACCTCATGTATTCACAACGAGTTATCTGACACACAATGCGATTGAAACATATCTGGAGAAATTTGATTGTTTCCGCTATCAGGGCAAGGTGTATCTTTCGCCTGCAAAATCAATAGGACAGAGGGTGTATCCCATGGAGCGGGACCTCAGGTTTTACTGGGAGGAACAGCTTCAGCAAAAGCTGGATGATAATGTACAGAAAGTGCAGGACGATGTTCATAATGCCCTGATCGCCTGGGCAAAACGGAAAGGTGAAGGTGAAAACTACTCTGAAAACAGACCGCTTCTGAGATTCAATCCTCCGGGACACTGGTACGAGATCCCGAACCTCCTGAAAAATGGTGTCCTTGCAGAAATGCTTAAAGATAATCAGGGCTTAAAGTATCTCCTTTGCCACAATATCGATACCCTGGGTGCAAATATCGAACCTGATTTACTGGGTATCCATATTAAGAGCAACCAGTGTATTACATTTGAAGTGATTCCAAGACGCATTGAAGATGCAGGCGGAGGGCTCGCAAAAATCAACGGACATATACAGCTTGTTGAGGGAATGTCATTACCGAAAGATGAGGATGAGTTTAAACTAAGTTATTATAATACCCTTACTAACTGGATAACCATAGACGCTTTACTGAAGTATTTTGGACTGAATAGGGATATAATAATAGAAGCCGCAGAGAACCCTGATAAACAGAAAAGAATTATTCTGGCGATACAGAGTGCAGAGAAAAGAATTCCTGCTTATGTGACGATTAAGAATGTTAAGTATCTCTGGGGCAGCGGTCAGGAAGATGTCTATCCTGTAGCTCAGTTTGAGAAACTATGGGGTGATATGACCGGACTTGATGATCTGGATGTTAACTATGTTTCAGTATCCAGGTATCGCGGACTCCAATTAAAAGAACCTGCTTTGCTTGATATGTGGCGGAATGACGGATCATTTGAATATGTAAAGAGTAAATGTGTTTTTTAGAGCCAGGGCCTGTTGAGTAAGCGTAATGATTGTTATGCATGTCATTCTGAACTTGTTTCAGAATCTCAAGATGTCAGCAGGTTAAGAGACCCTGAATCGAGTTCAGGGTGACAAACCAGAAACTGGCTATAAGCAGTAATCTTGATTTTTATGTCTGAAGTTTACAGCTTTTTACCGGAGATAATATGAGCGATAAGAAGAAAGTATCATTAATAAAAGGCGGCAACAGAAAGGAAAATATAAGGAAGTGCCTTGATCTCATAAAAGAAGACCTTGAGCCTATAAAGAGCGCAAAAAATATTCTTATAAAGCCGAACCTTGTAGCTCTTAAACCTGACTTTGCAAATACACATGTTGAGGCCATTGAGGCGGTTATTGAGTTTATCAGAGATATTCTTCCTGACACACCGATAACAGTCGGTGAGAGCTCTGCCAGTGCCTTTTACAGGGGACTGCCTACTACTGATGTCTTCAGGGACTATGACTATTATCGTCTTGAAAAAAAGTACAATAATGTCTCACTGACTGACTTTGATAATGATAAGGATGCTGAGGAGAGTCCCATAGAATCAGTTGTCGGAGACACTCATTTGAGAATCACAAAACGTGCTCATGATTATGATTATAAAATATCACTTGCAATCCCGAAGACTCACAATTTTGCAGTTGCTACATTCGGTATAAAAAACATGGCGGGACTTGTTCTCCGGCAGGACATGGCAATGATACATGGCATGAAGGGCGGTGTTGAAGTTGATGCTCCCAAAACACTGCTGGATAAACTTCCTGCCGGCACGGTTTCAAAGGCAAGAAGGGCCTTGCCTAACTGGTTTGTTAATTTTCTGTTCAAACAGTACCCAACATACCGCAGAAGCGTTAAAATGGTACATCACAATATAGCAGGGTTTGCAAAGAGAACGTGGCCTGATCTCGTTGTGCTTGATGGTTTTGTATGTATGGAAGGTGACGGCCCGGTGGACGGAACCGCTGTAGATATGGGAGTGGCAATCGCTTCTGTCGACCCTGTAAAGGCTGACGGTGTAGGTGCTCGGCTGATAGGCTTTGAACCTGAAGATGTTGGTTATCTGTACTACCTTCAGAATGAAGAGAGAATGGGAGAATATTCTCTCGAAAATCTCGTTGGCGATGATGTAAACAGGTTAAAAAGAAAATTCAGGCGCCATGGAACATACGATATTCAGTCTCAATGGAAGGAGCCGGCCGGCGGATGAAAAGCGTGTTAATGTCCTTTGTAAAACGACAATACATAGTTCAAGGTTGTCAAGCATGCTTGAGCAATGTTGAACTACTGGTAATCAATAAATTTCATGTTAAAACGAATCGCAGAACCTGACTTGATGGACAGCAAAGCCCAGGCTGAGGCTTATGCTTCAACGGACTTTTCAGAACCCCATGATTCTTTTGTTGCTCACTTTCAAGAGCGTTTCCCTGAATTTAGTGAAGGTGATGTGTTTGACCTTGGCTGCGGTACAGCCGATGTCATCATCCGCTTTGCCCGTGCCTTTCCCGGAACACATATACTGGGCATTGACGGAGCAGAATCTATGCTTGCTATAGGTTTGAAAGATATTAATAAACATGGACTTAATGGACAGATCACTTTGAAAAAGCTTATAATTTCTAATAGTGGACTCTCAACCGGAAAATATGATGCTGTAATTTCCAATAGTCTTTTGCATCATCTTGCAGATCCGTTGTTAATGTGGCAGGTTATGGACCAGTGTTCCAGGCAGGGATCAGTCCTTTATGCGATGGATTTAATGCGGACGGACAGCAAAGAAAAGGCAAAGGAATTCGTTCAGATGTATTCAGCCGATGCCCCTGATTTGCTGAAAGAAGATTTTTATAATTCGTTGCTGGCTGCCTACACTGTTAATGAAATTAAGGAGCAGCTGTTGACAGCAAAGCTTGATTATCTAAATATCGAAGTGATCAGCGACAGGCATATACTTGTTTGGGGAACAAAACAATGAGTACAAATAAAGGCGAATTTCTCGGCACAGCTTTCAGGGCAATAATCCTTTCAGGAGACTTCATCCGTAAAAACATCGGCAACATATCAAATTATAATATCAATATTAAGCAGGCGTCGGATTTTGTTACGGACATAGACAGGGAATCAGAGCAGATTATTATCAGGATCATTAAAAAGGATTATCCGTACCATCATTTTTTAACAGAAGAGTCTCTCAAGGATGCTGATACGGATGACTATCGCTGGATAATCGACCCACTTGACGGCACAACAAATTTCATACATGGTTATCCTGTATTTTCCGTATCAATAGCCCTTGAATATCAGGGTGAAATTATCCTGGGTCTTGTGTATGATCCTCTAAGAGAGGAGATATTTTCGGCTGAAAAAGGGAAAGGTGCCTTTTTAAACGGGAGTCCATTCAGGGTATCTTCAGTCAGTAATCTGGACAGCTCTATTATCGCAACAGGTTTTCCTTTCCGGAAAAAAGATATGATCGATGATTATCTTAAACTGTTCAAGAATATCTTTCACAGGGTGAGTGATATCAGGAGGGGCGGATCAGCCGCACTTGACCTTTCATATGTTGCCTGCGGCCGCTGTGAGGGTTTCTTTGAAATCGGCCTTAGCCCGTGGGACGTTGCAGCGGGAAGTATACTAGTCAAGGAAGCAGGCGGGGTGTTTACTGATTTTTCAGGCAACTCCGATCATATTTTTACCGGAAATATTGTTGCCGGTACCCCTGCCCTTCATGGGGAAATATTAAATGAAGTACAGGGTGTGTTTAAGGGTATTATAGACAGATAAGCTGTCAGCCATCAGCGTTCAGCTCTCAGCTTCTAAAAAAAACACTGTAACATCTGCTTATTTCCCACAGTTTATCATTTTGATCAACAAATAGATTATAATGAATTCAGGTAGTGTTTGATAAAGGTTAAGTATGTTCCACAGACTATTTCTATTATTTACAATAGTTTCAATAACAGAGCTTACACTTTTAATTAAAGTCGGTTCTTATATCGGTGCACTCAATACAGTGCTGATCATTATGCTGACTGCTGCCATTGGAGCTTATATGGTTAAAATGGAGGGCATTAGCGTCATGCACCGCATACAAAAAAACATGCAGGAAGGCATATTCCCGGGTGATGATTTAATCAGCGGAATGATGATACTTGTTGCGGGCGCGCTTCTTCTTACCCCTGGTTTTCTTACAGATGTTGTCGGCTTTACAATGCTCTTCCCGGTTTCCAGGGAATTTATCAAAAATCTGGTGAAACCATACATAAAAAAGAAAATGCCTCCACCAGATGAAATTGAAGTTGAGATTGATAATGTTGAATAAGACCACGTGAATATTGTTTCTGCAGATAAATTAACAAAAAATTATGCTTCCTTATGTGCTGTTGACAGCATAGATTTTAAAATTGCAAAGGGTGAATGCTTTGGTTTTCTCGGTCCTAATGGCGCGGGAAAAACCACGGTTATGGGAATAATCTATTGTTATATGCCTCCTTCGTCCGGTCATGTAGAAGTCTTCGGACTGGATGTAACAAAGCATGGCAGCACAATAAAGTCCAGATTGGGAGTAATGCCCCAGGACAATAATCTTGATCCGGACCTTTCGGTCATCGAAAACCTTATAGTGTATGCCCGATACTTTGATATTCCGGAAAGTGAATCTTCAACACATGCCCGGGAGCTCCTTGATTTTATTGAGTTGAGGGACAAATCGCATGTAAAGATAAAGGAATTGTCAGGGGGTATGCAGCGCAGACTCCTGCTTGCAAGAGCGCTGATAAATAACCCTGAAATAATTATCCTTGATGAACCGACCACAGGGCTTGATCCTCACAGCAGGCATTCGGTCTGGAAACAGCTGTACCAGCTAAAGTCACAGGGAATAACCTTTATCCTTACGACCCATTATATGGAAGAGGCGGAAAGAATATGCGACCGAGTTGCTATTATGGATTCTGGAAAGATAGTTGCTGTTGATTCACCTATAAACCTGATGGAAAAACAGGGCGGCAACCTTGAAGATGTTTATCTGACACTAACCGGGAAAAGCCTTGAAGGATAAATGACAATGAAGAGCAATTATTAGTAATCCCCCTGTATCCCCCTCGAGTCGAGTCTCCGCAAAAGGCAACTCCGACTTTTAAAAAGGGGGAGAGTATAAGTCCCCTCCCGAGTCGGGTCTCACGAGGGTCGATTCGACTTTGGCAAGGAGGGGTTAGGGAAGATTTTTCAATATGGAGGGAAAATCGATTGAATTTCAAGAGGGCATTCAGAGTCTGGCAGAGACATCTGACCGTATATACGAAACTGTACAAGTCGAGTCTTGTATTCAATTTCGTTGAACCGATTCTCTATCTTGTGGCCCTGGGGGTCGGTCTGGGGGCCTTTGTTAAAGAGATAAATGGTATGCCCTACATTAATTACATAGCCCCCGGCCTGATTGCCTCATCATCGATGTTTGCAACAGCTTCTGAATGTACGTATGGCACATATATCAGAATGACATTCCAGAAAACATTTGACGCGATTCTTGCCACACCTGTAAACCTTTACGACCTGATAGCCGGTGAGATATTGTGGGGTGCCACCAAGAGTATGTTTTACGGCACAATAATTATGATAGTAATATCCGCATTCGGCCTTATTGAATCTCCTCTGATAGTGCTTGCCATTCCTGTACTTTTCATAAGCGGTTTGATCTTTGCGGAAATAGCTATTATTGCGGTTGCACTTGTGCCGGGTATTGATTCATTCAGTTATTTCTTCACCCTTTTTGTTACACCCAGCTTTCTCTTTTCAGGCATCTTCTTTCCTCTTGATAATATGCCGAGCATTGTTGAAAAGATAGCCTTTTTTAATCCGCTTTACCATTTTGTTAACATTTATCGTGCTTTCTCAACCGGAACAACAGAAGGCATAATCACTGATATTATATGGGTTATTGCTGCGGCAGGCCTGCTTGCGCCCTATCCTTTTCGTCTTATGCGCAGACGGATAATAAAGTAGCTGTCAGCCAAGGCAGGAAAACAAAAACAAATCAAGCATATTCCATTGTATTTTCATTTAGAGCTGAAAGCTGAACGCTGACGGCTGATAGCTTAATTAAGAAAATCCTCCAGTTTCTTCTTCATTCTCGGATGTCCCAGCTTTTCGAGTCCCCGTGCTTCTATCTGCCTTACTCTCTCTAAGGATCTCTTTTTTTTTTCATTTTCATCTAAATCTGCTATTACTGCCGGATCGTCCTTCTTTAAGGAAAACAGGGAATCAATTGTAACTATTTTCTTTTTAATAAGTTCGGGAAAACTAATGATATGCTCTACAACAAATGAAAAGGAATGCAGCAACACTTAAGGTGATCTCGTTAGAAAGCAGCGTAACATAATGTAATTAAATTATAATTTACTCGATCCTAATGATAACATCTTCGGGAAGCCGGCCTTTCAGATCATCCAGCGCTTTTTCCAGAGATTCCTTTAGTTTGGATTCTGCTGTGATCATTACACGGTAATCAGGTTTTCCAATAACCGGATATGATCCAAAATCAACATCTCTGTTTTCAGCAACCACTTCATTCAGGATTTCCGCAAAATATGACTCGTGAATGTTCAGGAAAAGCCTCTTTAAATAGAATTCTGAGGAGCGGAACCTTTCACTGATCATAGAGAATTTATTCTGCATATACTCGGGAATACCTGGAAATATATAGATATTTTTAAAAGAGATTACCGGAAAACGCACATTTTCACTGACAATAACTTCAGTACCTTCAGGAACATTTGCCATTTTTAATACAGCACTGTTAATACTTTCATTAAAGTGGGTCCGCAGAATTTTTATTATATCCTTATTCTCCACAAGCTTTACACCGAATCCCCTTGCTATTCCTGCCATTGTAACATCATCGTGCGTAGGGCCGACACCGCCTGAAGTGAAGACATAATCGTACTTATGCGAAAACCCGGCAACCTCTTTTCCGATTGTTTCTATATCATCAGGTATAGTTGATATGCGTTTCAGGTGGACGCCGAGAGATCTTAATTCAGATGCCAGAAAATAAGAATTATCATCACGCACTTTGCCTGAAAGTATCTCATTTCCGATTATTATAATCCCTGCTGTTAATGATCTTTCCATACGCTTACTTTATCAAAATCCACTTATTATGTCCTGATATTTAATTATTGACTGACTTCTGGATGCCCAATTAAAGACTTCGGGCATGACAAAAACAAAAAACGGCAATTTATAAGCAGACTCTAACTAACAGATAACTCGCATATTTCCCTTAAGTTATTTGATTACCGTGCCGATAAAGATTACAAGGCATTTCGCACTCAATAAAGGGTAAATACGTTTAAATAAACTGAAACAAAGGTGTTGAAACTGCAAAGGGAATAGTTTAACTGGGAGGGAAAACATTAACAGCTCAATTAATAGAATTTTGCCCGGGCTTTTACTTGCAATCCTTATAGGTTTTATCGGGTATGGAACAAAGGTATTTATAAATTCACCACTTGCCGATCCGCTTGGCGTTTGCAGGTTTTTTTGCAGCGACTCTAACTTTTTTTATAGGATTACATTTACTTTAATTTCTGTTTGAGAAGAGAATAATATGACGTATGAAATAAAATCACCTAAATCCAGTCTGAGAAACAATATCCTGCTCGCTTTTTTCCTCGTGCTGTCTTTAAGCGGGATAGCCATCAATCTGATTTTTCTGAACACTATTCAATCAACATTATCAGATAACGGACTTAGCAGCACGGTAATAGAAAATATAACCCGGCATTTTACAATAATGGGAACCGGAATCACGATCGCGGGTATTTTAATTGTTTTATTTATAGCACTTTTTCTTTCAGAAAACATAACCAGGCCAATAAGAATATTAACAAACGGAATGACCGACATAGCCCGGGGAAATTTGAAAACCAGAATAAATATAAATAGTCATGATGAACTCGGTCAGTTGGCAGACGGTTTCAATTCCATGACCGAGCATATCGAAGAAGTAATGCAGAAGCTGAAATCTTCCAAGGATTATACAGACAATGTCCTTATTTCGGTGCCTTCCATACTTCTTGTCCTGAGCAGCAGACTGAACGTGCTTTCCACCAATAAAGCCTTAGAAGACATAAAAAAACAGTTCCCCTCACTCTCGGCCAATCAGTTTGTCGCGCAACTGAAAGATGAGATAAGGGTCAACATGGAGAGCGGTGATACCATTAAGAAAGAGATCGTGTTAGTACCTGAAGGGTATGAGGGCAGCCTTATATTTTCCGTTGTTGTATCCAGAATTGGTGATTACCGTATAAATTCAGATACGGAAAAGGCCGACATACTTTTAACAATAACCGATATTACGGAAAGCAGGAAAATGAAGGAGTTTATTCTCCAGTCTAAACAGGACTGGGAGGATACGTTTAATACTATTCCGGATATGATCACTATTCATGACAAAGACTACAATATTATACATGCAAACCAGGCAGCCAAATCCTCTCTTAAACTGCCGTTCCTTGATCCCAATAAAATGAACAAATGTTATATGTATTATCATGGGACAGAGTATGCCCCTGAGGGATGCCCGAGTTGTGACTGCTACAAAACAAAAATGCCGGCAACTTTTGAATTATATGAGCCCCACCTGGATAAATACATTGAAATAAGGTCTATCCCGAGAATCAATAATGATAATGAACTGGTCGGCTTAATACATATTGCGAGAGATATATCTTTACGCAAGGAAATAGAGAACGACTATACCAGCCTTCTAACTGCCATAACCAAGGCGAAGATTGAATGGGAAATGACCTTTGACAGTGTCAGTGAATTTATTGTCCTGATCGATGAAAATCTGAAGATTACCAGATGCAACAAAAGCTTTGCCGAGTTTGTGGGAAAACAGACAAATGATATTGTCGGAAAAAAATGTCACGAATTTTTCCACTGTCCCGATAAACAGTGCAGAGACTGTGAAGAACACATGAATGAATCAAAGGAACTATTGGCAACGATTGAAGTTCAGACAGAAACAGGACGATGGCTGTATGTAAGCCACCGCCCGATAAAGGATGAACACTCAAAGTCGCTGCATTCGGTAATTATTGCCACAGAGGTAACAGACCTAAAAAACGCACAGGAGCAACTGAAGGTTTCCGAGGAAGAACTGACGCAAAAGGTGGAGGACCTTGAAAAGTTTTATGATATGGCGGTCGGCAGGGAAGTAAGAATGAAGGAACTGAAAAAAGAAATAGCGAAATTAAAAATCGAGCTGCTCGAATACAGGGAAGATGAACTATTTAAAGTCTAGGGAAAAAAACAACAGGCTCTCCGATAAGCACATGAAGGATTGGAAAATCCTGATGGATGCCCTCCCCCATCCCATGTCTATAGTTGATACAGAGTTTAATATAATTATGATCAACGATGCTATGAAGAACCTCTTTGACGGCAACGATGATTATATAGGGAGGAAGTGCTTTGAGGTTTTTCACCACTCTGAAAACCCTGTAGAGAATTGTCCGATGTTAAGGACAATAAGAACTGATAAAAATGAAAAGGCCAGAATGTATGAACCTCACCATAAAAAAACATTTATCGTTAATACGTCTCCAATAACAATAAATGGAAATACTCTCGGTATTATCCATACGATAATGGATGCAGAAGAACAGGATGCAGCCAAAGAGAATAACAACAATATTAATGAAACCTATGGCAGACAGATTTCTGAGTTGAAGGCCCAGGCTGTAAATGCCAAGAGAGGCAGAGACGCCTTTCTGAATATGCTTGAAGACGTTAACCAATCATATAAGGAACTTGAAGAGCTATTTTTAAAGCTCGTTCATGTTATGGTTAATGCCCTTGATGCAAAAAGCCCCTGGACAAAAGGTCACTCAGAAAGGGTGGCGATGTATGCAGAAGAAATTGCGACCGAGATGATGATAGACACAGATGAAATAAAAAATATCAGGCTTGCAGGGTTACTCCATGATATCGGTAAAATCGGTACAGATGATTATCTTCTCGATAAACCCGGAAAACTGACAGGTGAAGAGTTTGATGCCGTGAAAATGCATCCTGCACAGGGAGCAAAGATACTGAAAGAAATAAACCAGCTGAAAGAGATAATCCCCTATATAAAATACCATCATGAAAAACTTGACGGCAAGGGATATCCCAACCAGCTTAAGGGCAGCAAGATTCCCCTTGGCGCAAGAATACTCCACGTTGCTGATTCATTTGATTCCATGACCTCTGACAGACCATACAGACCGGCCCCGGGGATTGAGTACGCGCTTTCCGAACTGAACCAGTACAAGGGGTCTCAGTTTGATCATCTTGTTGTAGAGGCGTTCCTTAAAGTACTGAAGAAAATCAAATAAGTTCTGTCTTTTATATTTTCAGTATGACCTTCATGACACCCTTCTTCTTCGCATTTTCGAATGCCTTTAAACCGTCCTCCAGTTTAAACACATCACTGATGAGTGGGAAGAGATCAATATCACGTGAAGCTATCGCATTAATTGCCGGAAGGAATGGTCCGCACCTGGAACCGATAAGTGAAAGCTCATTAATAACAACACCGTTCAGATCAAGCTGACCTTTTTTTGCTACAGTTGTTTTGATGATGATTTTACCCCTTGGTTTAACAATACCAAGGGCCGTCTCCATACCCGTTCTGGAGCCCGTACAGTCTACAACTATATCGAATTCTTTCTCTTTCCGTTGAGAACTCAGTTTTGTGTTGATCCCCAACTCGTCAAGAATGGAAAGTTTTTCAGGGTGCTTTCCGATCACAATTAAATTACATCCTGTTGTGGAGAGGACCTGTCCGATAAGAAGGCCCATCTTCCCGTCACCAAGAACGCAAACTTTATCAGAAGATGAGATACTGACCTGTTCAAGGATTTCATATGCCGCAGCCAGGGGTTCAATGAAGACTGCTTCCTCATCTGAAACAGAATCAGGGAGCTCATGAAGATTCTTTAATGGGAGAGTTGTATATTCTGCAAAAACCCCGTCTCTGGCGAGAATACCGAGGACCGATCTTTTCGGACAGTGATTATACAGGTGGTCCCTGCAATAAGAACAGGTATTACAGCCGATATTGATTTCACCTGTTACTCTTTTTCCTTTCAGTTTCCTGTTATCACTTTTCTCAACAACACCGACAAATTCGTGGCCGGGTATGCCTTTGAATCCCATATACCCCTTTGTAATCTCAATGTCAGTATTACAGATACCTGCGTAGGTTACTCTTATAAGGGCTTCATCTTTTCCTGGGTTTGGAACGGGATGGTCTTCCCTGTATTTTAAGTCCCCGTCAAATAAAAGTGCATTCATTTTTTATATGGTTTCGTTATATGTTATTTGCATTGATCAGAAAAAGCACTCTATATAATCTATAACATATAACTAAATAACTTCTATACTTATCTTTCCCATTCAGCCCTCAACAGCTTGGTATCACTGGACCACTTATACTCAATCCTTCCCTGATATGCCTTGTGGCAGTCCTTATTAAGTAAAGCTTGCAAAACAGTTAATTGTTTTTCCGGAAAGACCTGTTTATGCTTTTGATAAGAATATTGCCGGGGAGAATAAAATAATGTCATAAAGTTATAATTTTCATATCTCTGACATTCAGGATAATGCTATAAAGTTATCCGTTTATACCTAAAGTATATCACATATATCAGGGTGTTCAATTTAAGGGTCTAACGTTCGATTATATCTCACTTTACAACCTATCCGGCAGAACACCTAATTGATCGAAGAGGCACAATACATTTCAATTATGTCAAAATATAATATATGCTTTATTTTGCTTATGGTTCAAACATGTCAATTGCAAGATTAAAAAAAAGAGTCCCTTCAGCGTCTGCTTTAGAGACAGGCCTTCTGTATGAACATACACTCGCTTTTCATAAAATTGGAAGAAAAGACGGCACAGGGAAATGTAATGCGCATCATACCGGAGCCCCCTCTGATTATTTGATGGGAGTAATTTACCGGATCGATCCTGATCAAAGGAATTCTCTTGACCGCATAGAAGGTCTTGGCAATGGATATACAACAAAAGATGTAACAGTAATGTCTGTATCAAACAAAGAAATTAAGGCGTTAACTTATATAGCAACCAATATCAATAATGACCTGAAACCGTTCCACTGGTATAAACATCACGTGCTTTATGGTGCCAGAGAAAACAAGCTTCCATCCGACTATATTGAGGGAATAATATCAGTTGAGTCGATCGATGATCCAAAACCGGACAGGGTAAAGAGGGAATTGAGTATTTATTCTGACTTACACTTTTAAACAGCTTTATTGAATAATCTCCCTGCTTCAGGACCTTTTATTTCATATGCAGAAGAAGGCATGTTGGATGTTTTATTTGCTTTTTGCCCGGAGTTGTCCGACGGTATACATATATTTATCGGTATTGTTCTGTTTAAACTTTATATTCAGGCGTCTCAGATTCCGAGCAAAGAATGAAGGCCTGCCAGGCTCAGACTGGTGATAATTAAATTAAATTTTCTTAAAAACTGACCTTTTTGTTATAATAAATATATTTGGCCTTACTAAGTTTTTATATAGATTGCACATAATTTAATTGTATTTTCAGTCGGTTAATAAAGAGCTTTTTTCTGTGCAGATACTGATAACCATCTATGTATAAAGGGGAGTAGTCATGTTCAAGGTCTTTAAAATTATTACAATGTTTCTAGTATTTTTATTGCTTTCATCCAATATTGGATTTTCATCAGCCGAAAAGATGAATGTGGCAGTTTTGGAATTCGAGGTCAAAGGTGATCTCGGAGAAAAAGATGCAGGAGCTATTATTGCCGAATGGATGATAAATGCTTTACATATGTCAAATGAATACGATTTGAGAGAGAGAGTTTTGCTGAAAAAGATTTTAGAAGAACAGCAATTAGGGATGACAGGACTTATAGATAAAAAAACAGCTACAAAAATAGGAGAAATATATGGAGTAAAAGGAATAATAACCGGGAGCGTTATTAAATGGGGGGAAATTATATATATTAACGCAAGATTAATCGATACAGAAAATGGAGCAATATTGAAGGCAAATGAAGTTAAAGCAGTTGATATAAACGATATCAGAAATAAAATAGATGACCTGGCATTGATTATTGCCGGCAAACAGACAGAAAAAAAAGATGTTGCAAATTCATCTAACGAAATAGACATTAGTGTGGATGTTGCTCTGGAGCGATTTTACAGGAAAGTAATTGGAGCAAAAGATTTTACCAAATTAGCAAAAGGTTTGCTGATCCTTCCGAATACTGTTAAAGCAGGGTTTATTGTTGGAGGTGAATATGGTAAAGGTGCACTGAGAGTTGGGGGCATGACAGTAGATTACTATAAACTTACATCTGGTTCTTTTGGTTTGCAGATAGGAGCACAAAAGAAAGACATCATTATTGCATTTATGACGAAGGAAGCCCTTAAGCAGTTTCAGGGGAATTCCGCATGGGAGGCAGGAGTTGACGGTAATATTGCTTTGATGGACACAGGTGCAAGTAAAGACATTAGTACATATACTTTCAAACAGCCTATTGTTGCTTTTATTTTTGATGTCAAAGGATTAATGGCTGATATATCATTGAAAGGTTCTAAGCTTACCAGACTAAATAAATCAAAATGGCAATAACAAAATCCGCGACATTTTAAATAATGCCTCCACAGGCCTGGATGGTACAAAAGAGTTCTAGCACAAAAGTGAGAGATAAGATGAATAAAAACAAGAAAGCATTTCTTGTCTCTTTAGCCGGAACAATTATAATTGCGGTCTGCTGCTTCACTCCTTTTCTGGTCCTGGTTCTGGGTGTTATTGGCTTAAGTATCATGATTCCCTATCTTGATTATTTGCTTTTACCAGCATTGGGATTATTTATACTCATAACAATATTCGCTTTCATTAGATGGGAAAAGAGTGGCAAGGGTCTTTTGTGATTCAATTGCATTTCGATGTATTCTATTGTATTCTAATGATACAATATGGAATGGAGGCACATTATGTCTAAAACTGTGACTTTAAGGTTAAATCAAAATATTTACGAATTATTCAGGACTATGGCTGAAAGCGATAACAGAACACTATCAAATTTCATTGAAACTTCTGCTCTGCGTTATATCGAAGAGCATGAGTATGTGGATGATTATGAGATGGAAGAGATAAGAGAAAATCAACAACTCAACAGAAGTCTAAAACGTGCGCTAAAAGACATGAAATCAAAAAAGGGAAAATTCGTTGAGTAATTATCGTATATTTGAAACTGACGAGTTTACAAAGGCCCTGAAAAAGTTATCAAAAACAAATATCACTTTTATCCGGAAAAAGTTGACAAGTTATGTATATCCACAGATAAAAAATGAACCTTGCTTCGGGAAGAACATAAAGAAATTAAGAGACTATAAGCCTGATACGTGGCGCTATCGTCTTGGCAAGTTTAGACTGTTTTATACAGTAGATAATGAAAAAAGAATTATATATGTTCTTACTATAGATTTTCGCAGGGATGCTTATAGATAATTTTAGATCATAACCATTTTTCTTTTTCACTCTTTCAAATCGTAATCCTCATAATTTTATCCTGGTTACACCACCCACATATCCTGAGAGCATACTGCATGAAAAATGCTTATTACACTTTGTTACACTTCCGTAAAGTGTTTTACAGTTAATAAATAAGATATCTTTATTGAAATCTTAATAATTAATGACTTACAGTTTGGCAAAAGAATTGCTTATTCAAAAATACTATGGCTGCTCTAAATAGAAAAGAAATATTATCCGAATTAATTAGATTCGGTGTTAATAACACAGCTGAACTTAATTCCTATTTAAGAAAGTATAAGAAATATTGCAGTTCATACAAAACAGCTTCTCAGAAAAAGGGGCCTTTAAAAAGAAATAATTAAGCATTATTCCATTGGGTGGTGTCGCGTCTACATATTCTGAAGGGCCTATGGGTGGTGTCGTGGGTGGTGTCGCGTCTACACATTTCAGATTATTCTGAAGGGCCTAGATACGACACCACCCATTGATTAAATAATTCATATCTTTTATATGGGGCAGAGCCCCATTTTAATTAATAATTCATAATTGTATTTAAATATAAGTCAGGAAAACCCTTTACAAAAATGGGGTTACAGTAAATGTTCTTTTAAAATCCTTTGCATTGTGGTCCTGCCGCTTTCTTTAAACAGGTATGACATTCTTCCGGCGCATATGATAAATATCATGGTTATATAATATTCTTTATGCCAACATTTAGTAGATCAACATTAATGGGTGCAATAGAGCAAACTAATTTCGGAGGTGAGAGCAAGTGTTTATAGCTGTAGTGAATTGGAAGAAGTGCACGGGGTGCGGGGAATGCATAGATGCCTGCCCGGTCAAGTGTTTTGAGATGTCGGACGGCAAGTGCCTGCCTCAACGGGCGGCCGATTGCATCGACTGCGGCAACTGCCCGGAGATCTGTCCGGACGACGCCATAGGGATCGCCGTCGGCTGGGGCGGCTAAAAGGAAAAAGCCCCTACTCTACCCACAGCTCATCCTCATCTTTTCCCATACTACCGTTTTGCTTATCCCCTTTCCTGCCTTTCTCGCTTTTCTTTGTCCCCTGATGATCCCGATGATTTAATCGGTTGCTTAAAAATAAAAGAGACAAAAAAGAAGAAATAAACTAAAATATATAATCTTTCTCAGGTGGACATGCTGAAGGAACTTGATTATTCCTCATAGATGAATACATCAGGTCTTTTTTGTTTCAGGCTAATAATATTTGATATTAGGTGTAGAAAACAATTGACATCGTATGCATTGAATGTTAATTTAATGCATAAGGAGGTTGATTATGAGAACAACATTAGACTTGCCAAAACGCTTGCTTGAAGAAGCCATGAAAACTACCCATATTCAAACGAAAACTAAAGTTATAATTACGGCTTTGGAAGAGTTAATAAGAAAATCTAAAATATCAGGATTAAAAGAATTCAAAGGGAAAGTAGATTTGGATATTGACTTGGATACTGTTAGAGGCCGTAAATGTCGGTACTAGTTGATACCTCAATTTGGATAGAGTATTTCAGGAACGGGAACGATCAAAATAGACTTGATTTATTGATTGATGAAAATATTGTTGTTACAAATGACTTGATTCTTGCAGAGCTAATTCCCTTTCTCAAAGTTAGAAAGCAAAAAAAGATTATAGACCTGCTTAAAAGCATTAATAATCTTCGGCTCCAGATTGACTGGGATGAGATCATAAAGTATCAGGTTAAATGCTTGAAGAAAGGCATTAACGGAGTTGGAGTTCCGGATTTAATAATAGCGCAGAACGCAAAACAAAGTAATTGTGAAATATATTCATTTGACAACCATTTCAAGTTATTGAGCAAGATTATAAATATAAAAATATCGGCATAAAACCGTTTTATTTTTGCATAGTCTTGCAATTACTGCTTATTTAAAACACCTAACAATATCAAGGATTTTAAAAGAATTAATAAATTTGGAGTGAGAGCAATAAATCCGAAAAGATTATTGGAGGAAATAAAATGAGTGCTTTAAATTTAAGATTACCTGACTCAATACATCGTCATATCAGGGAGATTGCAAAGAAAGAGGGAGTGTCGATCAACCAATTTATATCATCAGCACTTTCAGAAAAAATATCCGCGCTATTGAATGAAAAAAACAATTTACAGATGATCGATAAAGGGTTATATTATTTAATATTTGCTGTTTCCTCATAGATGAATAAATCAGGTCTTTTTTGTTTCAGGGTAATAATATTTTTATATCGTTTTTCTATTTGGTTGCTGTATTATTGGGAAAGTAATAATTACAAGAAGATAACAGAGATAGGTGGTCAGGTCTCCATTCTTCAGATTTTCCTGAAAGATGGAAACCTGACACCACCCACTAAAGGGGAAAAGATATGAACTTATTTATTAAAAAATTGTTATGTGTATTGCCGGTTTTATTACTCTTCTTATTTACAAGTCAGCTTTCCGCTGATGAGCAGGGACATGGTACTTCTCACAAGACATCAGAGAATATAGGGCATAAACCTACCAGCCCAGCCATGATGCATATGTCTCATTCCAATATGATCAACTCTGAAAAAGACTTCCTGAGAGAGATGATCCCACATCATCAGGAGGCTGTTGATACGTCGGTGCTTCTCTTTGTTAGTACTGATGATCCAGAGCTGAAAATGCTGACGAAATCTGTTTATAAGGCACAGACAGCCGAAATACTCGATATGAGGCTTTCCTATGCTCGCTGGTATAACCTCATCCCAACTGGATTCATGTCCCAGTCCATGATGCGTGACCTGAATATCGTACCCGGCCGGGAAAGGGACATCCGCTACGTCCAGGACATGATCATGCATCACAAAGGTGCGCTGGAAATGGCAGAAAAAGTTTTGACCTTCAAGGATATCCATGAGGAAACCGTCATATTTGCAAAAGACATTATAAGGAATCAAAAGACTGAAATAGACTTTATGCAAAAATGGCTCAACAAGGCGGGAGCATCCCAATAATTCAAGCCCTGACATATATAAACCCCATAAATAGGAGGAAATGCCATGCCAAGATACGTTATTGAACGCGACATTCCGGGTATCGGTTTATCCGACCGAGAAGCTCTCCGCAAGGCTGCGGAGAAGTCCAATGGTGTGCTCGCAGCAATGAATATGGAGCAGAAGAACATTCAGTGGGAGCATTCCTATGTTGCTGTCGATAAGACATTCTGCATCTACATAACAGATAACGAGGAGCTGCTTCATGAGCATTCTCAGCGAAGCGGTTTCCCTATTACAAAGGTAATCGAAGTGCGCAGGATAATTGACCCTGTAACCGCAGAAAGACAAGAACTGCCTAACAAGTAGCTGTAGCTGACATGGCACGCTTGCAGATCTGCCCTTGGGTGATAAAGGGTAGTGAAGTTGTTTCGTTTTTATTCTTTTTTATCCCCCCTATTAGCGAGTTTAGGTGATGAGGGGGGTCTTCATTTGTTCGTGTTTGAGCGAAGCGAGTTTGAACAAATTCCCCGGAAGCGGACTGAAGAGCCGTATAGAACTCGGTGCCTTTATGGGGGCGCATTTTTGGGTACTTTTTATGCGTTCAAAAAGTTCCTCCGCCGGAAGGGCAATTTCGGGGCCTGGGGCAGAGCCCCATTATCCTTATTTTTTCCCCTAATGAAAATCCCAATTTACAGATGTTCGATAAAGGGTTATATTATTAAATATTTGCTGTTTCCTCATAGATGAATTAATCAGGTCTTTTTTGTTTCAGGTTAATAATATTTTTTTATATCGTTTTTCTATTTGGTTGCTGTATTATTGGAAAAGCAATAATTACAGGAAGATATCGGACATAAAAATTAATTAGCGTGTTATGCTGCAGCTGTTCTTATCTATTATCTGGGCAGTAGGGATAATACTGTTATCATGGCTGCAATATAATATCTGTTAGCAAACTATTAACAATAATAAGG
>JBDLIC010000025.1:0-28659 GCA_039715075.1 Nitrospirota bacterium | reverse complement strand
TTTTTTTAAGCGTTTGATCAGATGACCAGGGGATTGAGTCGAAAACCTCCTTTATCAGTTTTCTCATGCCTACCAGATAGTATCCTCCGTCCTCTGCGGGCCCGTAAACAAGATCATTATCAGATAAAATATCAAATGCATTCAGGATAATTGATTTCGAGAGGTCTGGTATGTCAGCGCCTACTAACGCTGCCTTTTGATAGCCTGATTTGAAGACTGATGTAAATGCATCAAACATCCTTATTCCAAGATCTCCTTTATGCAGGGGAATCAACCCGATATTGAATTGTGTGAAATATTCTCTTGCACTATCCGGGGCAAAAGCAATAAGGGTATCGACTCCGGTAATCGCTTCCAGTTTTTTTACAGTGCTTTTCAGGAGATTCACATATAGTTCGAGCCGTTTATCATCAGGCATCAGGCCCTTTAGTCGTGTTTTAACGTTATCTTTTTCCGGATATTTTGCAATTATTATGAGAGCATTTTTGTTCATATTTAAAAAAGGGTCCGAGGATTCAAGGGGTCGAGGGTCCGAGGGAAAAGAAATGTAATGGAATTCATTCCATCACTTGACCCCTTGAACCCTCGACCCCTTGGCCCCTGTTTCATCTGACATCCTTATAGTATCTGAACAGCTTCTCCGGAGATATTCCAAGGAAGGAGTAAGAAAATGCGATTGACCAGTCTCTTAATGTTGAATATAATGCTCCTTCCTCCAGCCATCTCCTGGGAGATGACTTCATGGGAGGTCTGACCAGGGCGATCTTTCCGAGTTTTTTCAGTTTTATAGAAAGCTCAATGTCCTCCATGAGCGGTATTTCAGTAAAACCGCCTACTCTTGTAAAGGTATCTTTCTTTAAAAAAATTCCCTGATCTCCATAGACGAGAGATGCGACTACTGATCTCAGGTTTGCCCCGAATTCTATTATTCTGTAAACTGTTTTTGGGTGGTCGATACCAAGATAAAACCCTCCTGCTGAAATATTATCTTTTCGAAGGGTTTTTCTTATTGTCTTTAATCCGCTGTCAGGCAGTATGCAGTCTGCATGGAGAAACAGCAGGATGTCTCCGGTTGCCTTTTTAGCGCCGTAATTCATTACGCTTGCTCTCCCTGTTTTTGTTTCAAATACATTTTCAGAAAACTCCCTGGCAATAGACAGGGTGTCGTCACTGCTGCCGCCGTCAACGATAATGAGTTCTTCATTGCCTGACAGCTTGAGATTGTTTAATGTATTCCGGAGTACCTTTGCCTCGTTAAGGACAGGCATTATTATGCTTATCTTTTCTGTGTTCAACTCTTTATACTTTTCATTAGAGGTTATAACGTATAAGTTATAACATTTTTTTCACTTCTGCTATTATTCTGTCAGATGTGAAGCCGAATTTATTCTGGAGATCTCTAAGGGGCGCTGATGCACCGAAGGTCTGCATTCCTGCTATATAGCCACCGGGCCCAACATAACGATCCCATCCAAGGGATGAACCCTGTTCAACCGCTATCCTTGTTTTAATTGAAGGGGGCAGGACGGTGTCTCTGTATTCCCGGCTCTGCTGCTCAAATAATTCCCATGAGGGCATGCTTATAACACGAGTCTTAATTCCTTCAGAGTTTAACTGCTCATGGACGTTTATGCAGAGTGAAACTTCGCTGCCCGTTGCCAGAAGAAGGACATCGGGGCTGTTGTCTTCTGCATCGGCAAGGACATAAGCACCCCTGGCCAAACCTGACGCAGGAGCATATTTAGTCCTGTCGAGCGTGGGTAGGGCCTGACGTGTAAGGACGAGCGCGGCTGGTTCATGCTGCAGCTGCATAATTATCTTCCATGCCTCAACCACCTCATTGGCATCTGCGGGCCGAAGCGTGATAAGGCCCGGCGTAGCCCTTAATGACGCAAGCTGTTCTACCGGTTGATGAGTGGGTCCGTCTTCCCCAACGCCTATTGAATCATGTGTGAAAACATGAATGACCGGGATTTCCATTAGTGCGCTTAACCGTATTGCGGGTTTTTCGTAATCGATGAAAATGAGAAATGTTGAACCTAACGGTCGAATCTTTGAAAGGGACATGCCATTAAGTATTGCACCCATTGCATGTTCACGGACCCCAAAATGGAAATTTCTGCCTCCCCAATTGTCAGATGTAAAGTCTCCGGCACCATCATAAATCAGCGTGGTTTTTGTGGAGGGTGCAAGGTCAGCAGAACCGCCTATGAGCCATGGGACATTCTTCGCTATCGCGTTAAGGACCTTTCCTGATGACACCCTGCTGGCAATTCCCTTTGGATCTGCAGGGAAAGAGGGTAAATCCGAATCCCAGTCTTCCGGCAGCTTCCGCTGCTGCATTAGCTGGAGGTGTTCGGAAAGGTCAGGATATTGCTGTCTGTATTTATCGAACTTTGAGATCCACTCGCTATGCAATTTCTGTCCACGTCCGCCAATGCCATTCCTGAAATGCTGAAGTACTTCATCTGGCACGAGAAAAGCGGAGTCTTCGGGCCAGCCGTAATTCCGTTTGGTCAGGGCTATTTCCTCCTCACCCAGAGGTTCTCCATGGGCAGAGCTCGTGTCCTGTTTGTTCGGTGCCCCATATGCAATATGGCTATTGACAACTATGAGGGTAGGGCGGTCGTCAGTATTTTTGAAAGCTGAGAACGCATGCTCCAGCATATCGAGATTATTTGCATCCTCAACATGAGCAACATTCCAGCCGTAAGCTGTGAAGCGCATGGCAGTATCTTCGCTGAACGCAATAGATGTGCTTCCCTCGATAGTTATTCTGTTACTGTCATAAATCCAGCAGAGGTTCGAGAGCTTCAGGTGGCCTGCCAGCGATGCAGCCTCACCCGATATCCCCTCCATCATATCTCCGTCACCGCAGAGGGCATAAACATCATAATCAAACAGATCAAATTCAGGGCGGTTAAAGTAGTCGGCCATCCAGTTGCCGGATATGGCCATGCCTACACTGTTTGCAGCCCCCTGTCCCAAAGGACCTGTTGTCGTCTCAACACCTGAAGTCCATCGGTACTCGGGGTGCCCGGGGCATTTAAAGTCAAGCTGTCTGAAGTTTTTAATATCCTCAAGCCCTACAGCCGGCTTGTCAAGGACTTCATATCCGGGACCGACTGCCTTAACACCGCAGAGGTGGAGCAGGGAATATAAAAGGGCTGATGCATGTCCCATGGAGAGCACAAATCTGTCGCGGTTAGCCCAGACAGGGTGCCCAGGATCATAACGTATAAGACGCTGCCACAGGCAATAGGCCAGAGGCGCCATTGCCATCGGTGTGCCGGGATGGCCGGAGTTGGCCTTCTGGACAGCATCCATTGACAAGGTGCGGATGGTATTAATGCAAAGCTGGTCAAGTTTTTCCTGGTCTTTCATTTGAACACCTCAATTGAAAAATTTATTACAATTGAAAAATCCCCCTAAATCCCCCTTTTCCAAAGGGGGACAGGTGGGATTTTTTAATTAATTAAATTTTCTTGACTATATAAACCATTGACGATTATCGTTTTGAATTAATTCATTTGCCTTCTCCGGACCCCAGGTGCCGGAAGCATAATTTGGCAGCTCAGGTGCCGGGGTACTTTCCCATCTCTGAATGACAGGGTCAACCACAGACCACATTGCTTCTATGCCGTCCTGACGTGCAAAAAGTGTTTGATCTCCTTTCATGCAGTCCAGTATTAATCTTTCGTACGGCAATGCAAAGTGAAAATCCCCCTTGATATCATTTTCATAACTGAAATCCATATTAACAGGGTACAACTGGTTGCCGACCCCGGGGTACTTTACGCCAATATGAAGAGAAATCGCTTCATGAGGCTGAACCCCGAGGACAAGGACATTTGGTTCCCTGATCTCACAAGATGAGCTGAACAGTTTCAATGGCGGCTGTTTGAAATGTATGCTGATTTCTGTGATACGTTTGTTCAGTCGCTTACCTGTCCTGAGGTAAAAAGGCACCCCTGCCCACCGCCAGTTGTCAATATAGAACTTTCCGGCAAAAAAAGTAGGAATGTTGGAAACCGGAGAAATATCTGCTTCCTCTCTGTATGCGGGCACTTCTTGTCCGTTTATCTTTCCAGGCCCATATTGTCCACGCACAGTACATTTATCAATATATTCATCATCCAGCCGCCTTACTGTGTTGTAAACCTTTATTTTTTCGTTACGGATATAGTCTGCTTCAAAACCGATTGGGGGTTCCATTGCGATCAGGGCAAGTATCTGCATCATATGGTTCTGTACAATATCTCTTAGCACACCTGCACTTTCATAAAACTTTGCCCTGTTTTCAATACCAAGAGACTCTGCCACAGTAATCTGGATATGGTCAATATACCTCCGGTTCCAGAGCGGCTCAAAAATACTGTTGGCAAAGCGGAAAAATAATATATTCTGCACTGTCTCTTTTCCAAGGTAGTGGTCAATGCGGTAGACCTGGTTTTCGTTAAAGGCATCTGCAATAAGGCCGTTAAGCTTAGCAGCGGAAGCTTTATCCCGTCCAAAAGGTTTTTCAACAATAACACGGGTGTTGAACGTTCCTATACACAGATTGCATGAGGACAGCTGTGTGAAGATGTCCGGCAGGAAAAGGGGCGGGACAGCCATATAATAAATAATGTCATGTGATTTCTTTGCTGCAGGTCTTGCAACGTCTTCCATGCGCTGTGACAGCTTTTTGTAGCTGTCAGCGTTTTCAAAACTTCCAGAAACATAAAAGAGGTGACGGCTGAAGCTCTCCCAGCAGTCACTTTTAAAAGGGCCTTCACTGAACTCCTCCAGGGCAGTTCTGACAAATTCACGGAACTCCATATCAGACTGGCTGCTGGAAGCAAAACCGATAATTGCGAAATCATCGGGAAGGTTCTGGTCTTCACAGAGGTGATAGAGTGTTGGCAGTAATTTTCTTCTGCTCAAATCACCGGTAGCACCGAATATAACCATTGTAAAAGGCTCGATGTCTATTCTCTCCGGGATTATCTCGCACGATTGCGATTTTCCCGAAGTATCCGGTATATTTTCAGACATGTGATACTCCTTTTATGGCCCACTTTTTTTAACAGCATGCCCTCCGAATTCATTTCTAAGTGCAGCAATGACTTTAGCACTGAAGGATTCATCCTGACGGGAATGAAATCTTTCAAAAAGAGACTGGGTGATGACCGGAGCGGGTATGTTGTTTTCTATGGCCTCTGCGATCGTCCAGCGGCCCTCTCCCGAGTCCTCGACATATCCTTTAACTGATTCCAGTCCGGTGTCTTTTTCAAATGCACTTTCAGCGAGTTCCAGCAGCCATGAACGCACAACACTGCCCTGGTTCCAGAGGTTTGAAATTCTGTGAAGGTCGAGGTTGAATTCTTTTTTTGCATTCAGTATCTCAAACCCTTCAGCATAAGCCTGGAGCATCGCGTACTCTATTCCGTTATGTACCATTTTCACAAAGTGCCCTGCACCGTGCGGGCCTACGTGTGCATATCCATTATCAGGAGCGAGGCTTCTAAATACTGGTTCAACTTGTTCAAATGCACTTTTTTCTCCGCCGATCATCATGCAGTAACCGACCTTGAGTCCCCATACGCCTCCACTGGTGCCTGCGTCCAGAAAATGAATGTTTTTTTCTTTCAGTTTTTCGGCCCTTCTGATCGAGTCCTTATAAAAAGAATTACCGCCGTCGATCAGAATATCTCCTTCATCCAGGGTTCCAGCAATGCTGTTCAGAGTATCTTCCGTTGCTTTTCCAGCAGGGACCATCAGCCAGATAACACGGGGTTTTTCGAGTTTAACGATAATGTCATTAAGGGACGCTGCTCCTTCAGCCCCAATGTCTTCAGCCTTCTTGACAGTCTTCGATGTACGGGCATAAGCGATGATCTCGTGTCCGTCATTGAGCAGACGCTGTACCATGTTCATGCCCATTTTCCCGAGTCCCACAAAACCTATCTTCATTTTATTTGGCCTTTCCTGAAAAAACGTAATCATTTATTGAAGCATCAGCGTGACAGTCAAGGCAACCCGCGATTTTTCCTTCTGATATGACGTTATGGTTCTTGTCATACTTGGCCCAGAACCAGTCACCTCCATCAGGATTGAAACCCTTAACTTTGTACATGACAGTGAGGGCTTCCAGCTTTTTGTTTTTATTAAAGTTCTCTTTGAGGACAATGGAATTATTCCTGAATCCCTTCATTTTTTTCAGTGACCAGAAGGCAGCTTCATTAATATAGATCGTTACAAAGGCACCATGGGGCTCTGTCCCTTCAGACATGTTTATTGTGCCGGGCCATAATATCCAGTTTTTGTAAGGATCCACATCAATAACATATTTGCGTAAATCATTCCCGGCAGGTGCCGGCATAGCTGACTTGTCACCGGCATACGCAATTACCACAAAACCTATTATCAATATCAATATTGCAGGAACGGCTGAATACTTCTTCATAAAGTGCATCCTCCTTAATGTTATAAATAAATAATAAAATCCAGTGCCGATAAATTATAGCATAACAATTTGTATGCCTGAGAAAAAAATATTTGCCAGAATTGCTAACTTAATGAAAATAATCAAATTTCATATTTTAATAATAAGAAGAGCCATGACTCTGGCAGCAGGAAGATCCTAATATTTCAGGAATTTCACGAAATACTGGGATATATTTAACCTCTCATTAATTGAGCTTTTCCTTGAAACTATTCAATATTTTGTTTATTATTCAAGTATCTTTACAAGTTATTATGAACCATAAGAACTGTATATGCAATGAAAGAGAAAAAAGCAGAATCCCAAAGATCGCATCTCTTCGCTCACTTTACGATTGAGCGTGCAGCTGATGCCATTTTCTGGGTTGACTCTGAAGCACGGATACATTATGTAAATGAGGCTGCATGCAGGAGTCTCGGCTATTCACTGGAAGAGCTTCTATCAATGAACGTGCATGATATCGACCCGGACTTTCAGGGAGACAAATGGCTGGTACAATGGGAAAAGGTCAGGGAGCTGAAATCTTTTACTCACAAATCCCATCATCGGGCAAAGGACGGCCGCATATTCCCGGTCGAAATATCTACAAACTACATCGAATTTGAGGGCAGGGAATATAGTTGTGCATTTGTACGGGACATTACGGAGCGGATAAAAACTGAAAGGGACATACGTGAAAGCGAACAACGGTTCAAGGATATTTTCAGGGCAGTCAATGACGGAATATTTATTGTTGATCCGGAAGAAAGCCGTATTGTTGACGTGAATGACAGGGCCGTGGAAATGCTCGGTTATGAGCGCGAAGAAATGATCGGGATGAAGGTTGAGAAAATACACCCTAAAGAGATGGATGAGATTAAAAAAACTCTCATGGAGGTTATCAGGGGGAACCCTGTTGTTACCGATGAGTTTTCATGTCTCAGAAAGGACAACCACCCTCTGCCGGCAGATATGTCATTTTCCCGGGTCGAATTAAACGGAAAAACATTTATCATGGCAATGGTAAGAGACATTACCGAGCGAAAGCTTTCTGAAAAGAAACTCAGAAATGCACTCGCCAGGATCGAAGAGCTGAAAAACCAGCTTGAGGCCGAGAACATTTACCTGCAGGAAGAGATAAAAGTGCATCACAACTTTGAAGAAATCATCAGCCAGGGGAATGCACTTAAAAAAGTCCTGCAAAAAGTTGAGCAGGTTGCTTCAACTGACGCGTCCGTGCTCGTGCTTGGAGAGACCGGCACAGGCAAGGAACTGCTCGCCCGTGCGGTGCACAATATCAGCGATCGCAACGAGCGCCCCCTGGTCAAGGTCAATTGTGCGGCCATACCGGTCAACCTTGTTGAGAGTGAATTGTTCGGCCATGAAAAGGGTGCTTTTACCGGCGCGCTCTCAAGAAAGATAGGCCGTTTTGAACTTGCAAACAGGGGGACAATATTTCTCGACGAGATCGGCGATCTATCGCTGGACCTGCAGTCAAAGCTTCTGAGGGTCCTGCAGGAAGGGGAATTTGAACGCCTGGGTAATCCCCATGTTATAAAAGTAGATGTCCGTGTAATAGCGGCAACTCACCGGAACCTCGAAAAGGCCATTGAGGACGGTGAATTTCGTGAAGACCTTTATTACCGGTTAAATGTTTTTCCCATAGAAATACCTCCATTGCGTGAGAGAAAAGATGATATCCCGCTGCTTGTAAAGCATTTTGTAAATAAATATTCAGGTAAAACAGGAAAAAAAATAAATGTTATTCCCCAGAAAATAATAGATGCGTTAGTGGCGTACAATTGGCCGGGCAATATTCGTGAACTTGAAAACATAGTTGAGAGGGCCGTGATCATAAGCCGTGGAAACCAGCTTGAACTTGGTGACTGGCTGGCCCGGAAGCAGCATACATTAAGTGCCTCTCATGCTGTATCTCTCGAAGATGTTGAGCGGGCGCATATTAATGAAGTGCTTGAAATGACCGGATGGAGGGTAAGCGGAGAAAATGGGGCTGCGAAAATCCTTGGGTTAAAGCCTACAACTCTTGAAGCGAGGATGAATAAACTGGGGATTAAACGAAAAAAATAAAAAATCTTTTTACTGATACCGGCATTGTCAGGTCAAGAAATGTGAGGTCAGGTTTGAATTCCTTGTACATTTCGAGTCCTGCTTTTCCGTCTGCTGCCTCGGAAATCTCATCAGGGTCCTTATACCGAGATCATCGAACAGACAATCCCAATATTTTGCAAAATTCCTTATATGTTGGGATTGTGAGATTCTGCATTTCCATTAATATACTATTGAGGATCAGAATAAATCTATTGTTTTTAATTGGTTGGGTGATAACAGATTCGGATTATGATTTTTGGCATGGGGATTGCGAAATATTGTTTACATTAAAGAAAGAGATAAATATGTAATGGACAATAATTCTGGATTAATTGTGCTGAATGAAACAAATTTTCATAAGGAAGTAATTGAGAGTGCTCAACCTGTCCTTGTGGAATTTGTGACCGAGTGGAGCGGAGCATGCCAGATTATAGCCCCGATCATGAAACAGTTAATGGAAGAATTTAAAGGCATGGTTAAATTTTGCTGTGTAGATGCGGAGAAGAATGAGGGCATTGCTGAACAATATGGAATCAGAGACCTTCCGACACTGCTTTTTTTCAGAAAGGGAGAGGTTGAAGATCATATTGTAGGAGCGGTTTCAAAGAGGGTGCTGACCGGAAAGCTCAACAGTTTATTACAGTAAGTTTATTTTGTACAAAGACACAAGATAGGAGGTGAGGTTAATGGCGGATCTTTTGTCTGATGAGGAAGCGACCGGAAAGGTTAAGGAAGTTTACGAAGAGATAAGGGCCAATTTCGGGATGGTACCTAATTTTTTCAGGGCGCAGGCTGCTGCCAATCCGGAATGGCTTGAATTGAACTGGCTGCGGTGGAAAAATATTATGGGTTATAAAGGGTCTCTTGATCGTAAAACAAAGGAGCTTTTAGCTGTAGCGATTTCAATTACCAATAATTCAAGGTACTGCACGCAGGCGCATGAGGCCATGGCCCTTATGAAAGGAGCATCAACGGAAGACATAATTGAGACCAAGAAAGTTGTGGAATTATTTGCGAGTTATAACAAGATCGCAGATTCCCTGGATATTCCCTGTGACATTTCACCAGACATGGTGAAGGGACGCAGAGGATAGATTATAATCTGTATCATACTGTAATTAATAGGGGGAAAATAGAATATCTGTAAACGGCAGATTACCCGGTCCTGGAGGTGTTGGAAATGGATAAAAATGAAAAGAGACTTTTATTAATAGCAGGCACACTTGTCTTATGCTGTACTCTCTTTGCAACAGCTGCAGCTTATGCTTCTTTTGTTGTAAGAGAAGAGGGCAAGGTTTATATCGTTGATCAGACAGGTGCCAGATGGGATGTTACGCAGGCGGAATCTATCGGGTTCAAACCGGAAAAATTTCAATATGGAATGGGTAGAAACTTTTTTACCCCACTTGATGATTCGAATTTGAGTGATAAGCCTGATGAGAATTCAAAGCTGCGGGTCATAGGGATAACGGATGGTACAGATGCAAAGGCCTATTCCGTACCAAAGCTGAGCAGGCATGAAATTGCAAACAGTAAAATCGGTGAAAAGCCGGTTGCAGTAGGATATTGACCGCTTGCAGACCTGGCGGCTGTGTACAGCCGCGAACTGGATGGGCAGACATTGACTATTGCTCCAGCTGGATGGACATACAAAAACACTTTCGTACTGTATGACAGGGAGACAGGCACCCTCTGGTATCCATACAAAAAGGGGCTGAAGGGAATACAGGGTAAATATTTTGAGAGATGGCTGCCGATAGTTTCATCAAAGGACACGCAGCTGAGAAAATGGTTGAAAAAATATCCGGACTCAAAGCTGCTGGAATAGCAGCTGAGGTTATATGCTACAGGTTGTAAGTGATCAATAACCTGCACTCTTTTATTGACAAAAAAGTATGATTTGATAAGATAAACCCATTACACAAATTAAGATATATTTGCAGAGGAGGAAAGAGTTGAGATCGTTAATTGCACTGGTTCTGACAGTATTTCTTGCTGGATGCGTTTCAACCGTAAAGCAGGAAGACGGACATGAACATGATCAAAGTAAATTCACAAAACATCTTGCTGACAGTAAGCTGCTTGTTTCCGAGAAAGGTCTCTTCAGTGTCGAGATGTCGATTCCGGATAAAAAAAAGCTGAAGGTCGGGGTCAATACTATTGAACTCACACTTCATGAAGAGAGGGACAGGGACGCAACGAATGCTAAAATTACGTTTACTCCCTGGATGCCCGAAATGGGACATGGTGTGTTCGAGCCTCCCGTTGTTGTGGAAGAGGGATACGGTGTTTATAAAGTCGAGAATATCGTGCTCGTAATGGGCGGCCACTGGGAGTTCAGGGTAAATATCAAGTGGGCTGATCTGGAAGACAATGTGGTATTTGACTTTCCCTATATCAGGACTTCTGATGAATATGAATACATAAAGGTTGAGACCCCTGCAGGATACAATGCTGTTATCGGTATGAAGAACCCGCTGGAAGAACTTGAGTATGAAACGGTTACTGAAAACGGGCGGGACATAAAGGTCTTTGAAATGACGGTCAAAGATATTGGTTTTGAGATTTTTCCTGACCAGCCAATGATGGGATGGGGTTTTAACGGTCAGATACCTGGTCCCACCATAAGGGTAACGGAGGGTGACAGGATCAGGGTCATCCTGAAGAATGAATCGAGCGGTGAACATACCCTGCACGTTCATGGCCAGTCCAAGTCTCTCATAATGGACGGTGTTCCCTATATTGGTCAGAACCCCATTAAAAAAGGAGAGTCATATACATATGAGTTTACGGTAAATAATATAGGGACATCATGGTATCACTGCCACGTTGACAGCCGGCATCACGTAGACATGGGCATGTACGGTGCTTTTATTGTTGAACCGAACAAAGAAACGCTTCAATTCGACAGGGAATACATAATGGTCCTTGATGAATGGCCGACAAAACATGTGCATGTACATGAAGACGATACAGAAATGGAAGACCATGATGAACACGGTGTGGTGACCATGCATGAAGGCTCTCCTCCTCTGCACGAACATGAAGGTGAAAAGAAGGCGAAGAGGGACTGGTACCCGAAGACTTACGCTCCGCACCAGGAAGTTTATGACGGTTTTACGATTAACGGCAAGTCATTTCCCTTTACAGAGCCGGTGGTGGTAAAGGAAGGTGAGAGAGTGAGGATAAGATTTATTAATGTCGGATACAAAACGCATTATATGCATACACACTCACATAAATATCAAGTTGTTGCAAGAGACGGCAGTTATGTGAATGAGCCGCAAATGATAGATACGGTAGGGATCGGGCCTGGACAGCGCGTTGATATTATCCTTGTTGCTGATAATCCTGGTATATGGCCTTTTCACTGCCACCGGCTTGACCACGTGACAAATGAGCATATCTATCCGGGAGGTATGCTGACATTCATTCAATATGTTGATTAGAGGCATTCATCGAAATAAAGAATGATACCTGATGGAGGTATACGATATGAACAGCAGGTTCAGAAATATAGTTGATTCGAGGTGTTCCGGAAAATTAATGACACCCGGACTGATCGTCATCTTCCTGTGTTTATTAGTCTTATTTCCTTTCACCGGTCTGCATGGAATGGAAAAGGGAGATCCGGCCCGCGGAGAGAGGTCCTTCAACAAAAGGTCCTGTGCTTTCTGCCACACCCTGAAAGGCAGAGGCGGTGACATAGGGCCTGATCTGACGAATATCAAACAGAGGCACTCTGAAGAGTGGCTCTTTAAATGGCTGAAAGACCCGCATTCTATCAAGCCCGGTACAATTATGCCCATAATATCATGGACCTCGGACCAGGAAATATATGATGTGATCTCTTACCTGACAAGTTCAGGAGGGGACAGCGGTAAGCCATCCGGTAAGGAGGATGAAAAATGAAAAGAAGAGATTTTATTAAGAGTATGATTTTAACAACAACTGTTTTGGCGGCCGGTAGGCCGCAGGTGTTTGCATATGATGGCCATGGCAATCTGAAGAGGCTTAAAAACAGGGAGAACCCGAGTGCACTTGAACAGAAACATGTCCCGGGCATTGAGGCCCCGGCTAAAGTGCCTTCGGACAAATGGTTTGATGTCAAGGTGAAAGTCGGATATAAGAAGGAGCATCCGTCTACTGCCGGGCACTGGATAAGGCTTATAAAACTGCTTGTGGATGGGAAAGAAGTTGCAAGTCATAGCTTTGAGAGAGGCGGTGTTTCTCCATCTGCTGCGACATTTACAATAGAACTTGCAAAAACTTCAAAGATTGAGGCAGTTGCTGACTGCAATCTTCATGGTGTATGGATCAGTGATCCGGTAGAGATAAAAGTCATGTAGTTAAGGTAGAAATTTAATCATTTAAAATAAACACTATTTTGATAGTGGAGGGGGGTTTTCGTGAGACTCATTATATTAATTCTTATTGTAATATTTACTGTATCATTTACAGATGCTTCAGAACAGGAAGGAGAGGATCTCTTTAAAAGCAAGTGCGGCAAGTGTCATTCCCTGCAGCGTGCGCTTACTGAAACGAAAGGTCTGGAGGGGTGGAAGAGGACATCAAGGCGGATGGTAAGATATTCAAGAGGGACAATTTTAAAGGCAGAAGCGGACATGATTGCGGAATACCTTGCAGCAAGGGAAGAGCAGAAAGAGACGGTTGCATCAGTAGGAGCTGAAAAGGAAGAAACGGAGATGCTTCCTGAACACGGGGTGTTTGAATTCAAGAGAGTCCAGGTAGATCAGTTTATTGAACCTTCGGTATGCGGCGAATGCCATTCTGAAATCTATAAGCAGTGGAGCGGCTCCATGCACAGCAAGGCCTACACTGATCCGCTCTGGCGCGCTGCCACAAAGTATTTTGTGAAGCAGGTCACAGAAAAGGATGAGCTGCTGGAGATGAGGGCATGCGTGAAGTGCCACACACCGCTCGGCTTCCGCTCTTATTTGATCACATCTCCTGAGGACGATTATGACAAACTTGCGGAACTTCCGGCCCAGGGAATTTTCTGTAACTGGTGCCATAACATAAATGAAGTCAAACATATAGGTGATGCGGGATATGAGGTTGCGCCGGGCGGCGGGGAAGATGAACCTTCGACAATGCTCGGTCCTTTCAAAGACTCGAATTCGGATTTTCATCCGACGAAATATTCCGAGCTTCACACAAGGTCCGAGTTTTGCGGGTTGTGCCATAACGTCACCCATGCAGCCAACAACCTTCCACTTGAAGCTACATACGACGAATGGAAAAACAGTCCGTATAATACGGGCAATTCCGAAACAACCGTTCACTGCCAGGACTGTCACATGAGGCAGCGACCCGGAATTCCTGCAACAGGGAAAACTGCAAGGCCCGACAACCCCGGGAAGGCAGCTGATAACGGTCCTGACAGGGAGCATATCTGGACCCACTATTTTGTCGGAGGGAATACGCTCATTACAAAACTCCTCGGCAGCGAGGTCAATTCAAGAATGGCTGAGGAGCGTCTTAAGAACGCAGCGGACATGGAAATTCTCAGGGATGGTTCCTATCGTACAGGCAATGTTTCAAGTATCAGGGTAAAGGTTACAAATTCCGGGGCCGGACATTATCTTCCTACCGGGCTTACTGAAGTGAGGCAGATGTGGCTACAAGTCACGATAACCGATGCGGAAGGCAGGGTTATTTTAAGCTCAGGGGAACTCGATCAAAAAGGCAATATTGACAAAGATGCTGTCATATATTACACACAGCTGGGAAACAAAGATGGAGCACCTGTGATTAATGTTGCAAAGGCTGACAGGATTCTTTATGACTACAGGATCCCGCCCAAGGGTTACACGATAGAAAAGTATGCATTCAGTATTCCGCCTGAAGCTGTTTCCCCTCTGAAAGTTGAGGCGACCCTTAAATACCGGAGTGCTTCGCAGAGTCTTGCGAGGACGCTGCTCGGGAGCAGTGCCCCTGAAATTCCGGTTATTGAAATGACTAATGCTGTGGAGAGAATTGAATTTTGACTTAATAACTGTTCCTGAGATAAAGAACAGTGAACTCATTTCAAAATGACGTTTATTGGAAGGAGGTGAATTTCAATGGCAAAGAAAAAAACTGTTGCAAAGAAAAAAGCTCCTGCTAAGAAAAAATATGTTTGTTCAACATGTGGTGCTGCGACAACTACAAAAGGACATCTTTGTACACCTGTTATTGTTGATAAAGCTTACAGTTGTGATTACTGTGGCAAGGTCGTTGGCAATCCACGTCATGTGTGCAAGCCTAAAGCAGCAAAGATTTCATTTTTCTGTGATGGTTGCGGGCGGACTGCTGCGAAAAAAAGTGAAGTCTGCAGGCCTGTCAAGATTTGAAAAGACATGCAACGGGCACTGGGCTATGGGCGATAGGAAAAGTGTGATGGCTATCGTCCATAGAACATTGCAACTATGATCGGAAGTCCCAATATATTGTGAGATTCCTGTGATAATGGGACTGAACTTTTCTATTCTAATTTCTAAAAAAGTACTGTAGTCTCCGTAACCGTAATAATTACGGAGACTTGGATTGACGAGGCCCTTAATGAAGGTTGTTGGCACAGGGTTTGCGAAAGAAACACTGTATATGATTGAAATCATAAATAAAATAAGGGACTGCCGGTAACCTGTACAGGAAAGTGAAGAATGAAAAAAGAGCATATAAATAAAATTATAATAGTCTTGATTATAATCGGATTGATTGCTGCATTTAAAATATTCAATCTTGGAGATTACTTTTCACTTGCATATATAAAGGAATCACAGGAGAGGTTTGAGATTCTGTACAGTGAAAACCGTGCTGCTGTTATTGCCGGTTATATGGCGGTCTATATTCTCGCCACATCGCTCTCCCTGCCTGGAGCAGCAGTGCTGACGCTCGCGGCAGGGGCACTCTTCGGTCTGATTGCGGGGACAATTATCGTATCTTTTGCGAGCACAATCGGGGCGACACTGGCATGCTTTGTTTCGAGGTTTATATTAAGGGACTGGATACAGAATAAGTTCGGCGATAAACTCAAAACAGTTCATGAGGGTATAGAAAAAGAGGGGGCCCTTTATCTCTTTACTGTAAGGTTGATACCGATCTTTCCATTCTGGCTTATAAACCTGGTTATGGGACTTACGAAGATGCCGCTGAAGACATTTTTCTGGGTCTCACAAATAGGCATGCTGGCCGGAACAATGGTTTTTGTAAATGCCGGAAAGGAACTGGCAAAGATAGATTCCATGAGCGGTATCTTATCGCCGGGATTAATTTTATCCTTTGTATTGCTCGGGGTATTCCCGATTATAACGAAGAAACTAATGGGATTATATAAAGCAAAAAAAGGGGTCAAGGGGCCAAGGGTTCAAGGGGTCAAGTGAAATGATAATAAAGTCCTTCACTCGAATCCTCGAACCCTTAATTTAAAGGGGGGCTTATATGCCGGATTATGATTATGACATAGGAATTCTCGGAGGGGGAGCTGCAGGTCTTACCGCAGCATCCGGAGCAAGCCGGTTCGGTGCGAAAACACTCCTTATTGAAAAAGAAAAAGAACTGGGTGGAGACTGTCTGCATTATGGCTGTGTGCCTAGCAAGACACTCATTAAAACTGCCCATGTTTATCATATGATGAAGAACGCCGAAAAGTACGGTCTTCCCGGTGTTGATGTTAAGCCTGTTGATTACAGGGATGTGGCAAAGAGGATCCAGTCCGTAATCGGCGAAATACAGAAGCATGATTCAGAAGAGAGGTTCTGCAAGCTCGGCGTTAAGGTTGAATTCGGCAACGCAGTTTTTTCTGACGAATATTCAGTCAGTATTAACGGTAAAAATCATTCAGCAAAAAAATGGCTTATAGCCACCGGATCTTCACCGGCAGTACCTCCAATAGAGGGCATTGATAAAACTCCCTATATAACCAATAAGGAGATTTTCTCCCTGGATAGTCTTCCGAAGTCGATGATAGTAATAGGAGCAGGACCGATCGCAATTGAGATGGCGCAGTCCTTTTGCCGGTTAGGTACAAAGGTTTCTGTTATACAGAGGAGCGGACAGATCCTGAGTAAAGAGGACAGGGACATGGCAGATACGGTAATGAATGTCCTGATTTCAGAGGGGATCACTTTCCATATGAATTCGGCCCTCCTCAATACCAGGGATCTGGGGAGTGAAAAGGAAGTTGTTATTAAGAAAAAGGATGGTAGAACATTAAGTCTGAAGGCCGAGAGAATACTTGTTGCCCTTGGACGTCAGCCGAACCTTGAGGGAATGGGGCTTGAAGATATTTCACTCGAATTCAATAAAAAGGGCATTCCAGTTGATAACAGGATGAGAACAAATCACAAACATATATATGCTGCCGGAGATATTACCGGTACCTATCAGTTTACTCATGCAGCAGGCTACGAGGGCGGGGTGGTCCTTAACAATGCGGTACTTCATCTGCCGAAGAAAACAGACTACACATATCTCCCATGGTGTACCTATACAGATCCTGAGCTCGCAAGCATAGGGATGAATGAAAAGCGGGCTGAAGAGGCTGGCATTGAATACTCGGTCTGGACTGAGGAATTCAGATCAAATGACAGGAGTCTCGCAGAAGGCGAGGAGACAGGGAAGGTGAAGATGGTACTGGATGGCAAAGGCAAACCTCTCGGAATACAGATACTCGGTCCCCACTCAGGTGAACTGCTAAGCGAATGGGTGGCAGTACTGAACGGAGGGGTTAAGCTTTCGACCCTTGCAAGCGCGGTCCATCCGTACCCGACGCTTGGTGAAATAAATAAACGTGTAGTAGGGAATTATTTTTCGGGAAAGATATTTTCCGAAAAAGTAAAAAAGACACTTAAATTCTTCTTTCATTTTAAAGGCAGGGCGTGTGAATAAGGACAGGGGTCAAGGGGCCAAGGATTCGAGGGTTCGAGTGAAAAGAAATTGGATGGAACTCGTTCCATCCTGTTTTCCCTTAAACCCTCGAACCCTCGAATCCTCGAACCCTTTTTTATAATTATGTATAAAAAAATAAGCGACTACGGAATAATCGGCAACCTGCATTCAGTCGCTTTGATAGGGCTGGATGGTTCTGTTGACTGGCTCTGCCTTCCGCACATTGATTCACCAAGTATTTTCGGTGCGCTGCTGGACGATAAGAGGGGCGGTAGATTTTCCATTTCTCCTGAGGGTGAATGGGGCTCTGTTGCCGAATATATACCTGGTACAAATATCCTGCAGACAAGATTCAGGACCGGGAACGGTGTGATGCGGCTTACTGATTTTATGCCGGTATGTGAATGCGGCAGGGAAGAGATGGAAGAAGAAAGCCATGAACTATACAGACTGGTTGAGGTTGTTAATGGTACGGTCAGTGTTGAGATGGTCTTTGATCCCAGGTTTGACTATGCACGTGCAGAGACAGGTATAAGAAGGAATGGCAGCATTATTGTCGCTGACGGAAATGGGGAGCAGATGGTCCTGTCGTCTACGCATGATTTAAATGCTGACAGCATTGCAGGGGGAACTAAATGGGACCTGTCTGAAGGTGACAGAGTGTGGCTGAATGTCCGCTTTGGAGAGAACGGGAATACCGGAATAGATATAGAAAAAGCAGAGAGGTCCCTGCAGGAGACCGAGACCTACTGGAAAAGCTGGCTTAATAAGAGCGAGACCGGGAAATCTCCTGACTTCGGCCCTTTCAGAAACATGATTGAGCGCTCCGCACTTGTCCTTAAGCTTCTGTATTATGAACCTACGGGGACAATTGCAGCAGCAGCCACTACGTCACTGCCTGAAGAAATCGGCGGACAGAGAAATTGGGATTACCGCTATACATGGGTCAGGGACACCTCTTTTACCCTCCAGGCGCTGTTTAACCTCGGACATCTTTCGGAAACAGAGGGATACCTGAGATGGATAGAGAAACTTCTTTCAGAGCACGGGGCCGGGAAAATGCAGATAATGTACGGCCTTCGCGGGGAGGAAGAGCTGCCTGAAGAAGAGCTTCTTCACCTGGAAGGTTATAAAGGTTCTGCACCTGTACGTATCGGGAACGGGGCAGCAAAACAGAAACAGCTTGATATTTACGGTGAGCTTATGGACGCGGCCCTGAAACTGTCGGATTATGTAGGGAAGATAGATTCCGGGATATGGCCCTTCCTCCGTGATGTGTGCGATTATGTGGTAGAGCACTGGAGAGAGAGTGATTCAGGCATATGGGAAGTAAGGGGAGGGCCCTGGCATTTTGTCTATTCAAAGGTGATGTGCTGGCTGGCCCTGGACCGCGGCATGACCATCGCGAAGAGGTACGGATTTCCGGCTGATCTTGAAAAATGGGAGAGCACACGTACTGCAATTAAAGAGGAGGTCCTTAAAAAAGGATGGAACAGGGAGAAGCGTTCCTTTGTACAGCATTATGATACGGACGCCCTTGATGCGAGCAATCTTTTAATACCCCTTCTCGGGTTTCTTCCATTTAGTGATCCAAGGGTAGTTTCAACACTTGAAGCGACCAGGAATGAATTGAGCCGGAACGGTTTTCTCTACCGGTATAACAGTGATGACGGACTGCCCGGACATGAGGGTACATTCATGCTCTGCACATTCTGGCTGATCGATAATCTTATTGCACTTGGAAGGATTGACGAGGCTGAGTCTCTGCTCAGGAATATTGAAGGCAGCGCGAATCACCTTGGACTGTTTTCAGAAGAGTATGATATTGTCTGGAAAGAGGCCCTTGGAAACTTTCCCCAGGCATTTACTCACATTGGATATGTGAATACTGTTATGGCCCTGCAGGAGGCAAAGAAAAGAGAGCAGGGAAATATCAGGAAAGAGAAGCGGCCTGTCAGTGGCCTGCTCCTTGCAGAGAAAATCGTGCTGAACGATGGTATGCCTGCTGAAGGGACGCCTGCTGCAGATATAGCACGGAAATTGAAAATCTCGATGAACGTTCTAAGGGGGGCCTTTTTTGATAATGAAAAGGGACGTGTAGCATATGAACGGATGAAAGATTCCGGGGCATATAAAGAGTACAGGGACATGAGTTTCACACTGAAATACATGGACCTTAATGAGTTGAGAAGCAGGCAGGAAAGAATATCCTTCTGGATAAATCTTTACAACGTTATTGTTATTCACGGGGTAGTAGAGCTCGGGATAAGGGACTCTGTAAAGGAGGTCAGGAATTTTTATAAGCGGATTAAATATCAGATAGGTGATATGTTTTTCAGTCCCCATGAAATAGAGCACGGTATTCTCAGGGGAAACCGGCGGCCCCCTGTTTCCATCTTCAGGGCATTCGGGAGCGGGGATGAGAGACTTAAACATATAGTTGAACCCATGGACCCCAGAATTCATTTCGGGCTTGTGTGCGCTTCTTCTTCATGCCCTCCTATCGGTTTTTATACTGCAGAGAATCTCGATGCTGAACTTGATATTGCATGTAAAACATTTCTGAATGCCGGCGGGATTGAAATTGACCGGGAGAGAAAGAGTGTCTGTCTTTCAAGAATACTCAAGTGGTACAGTGGAGATTTTGGCCGGAGTGAGGAGGAAAGATTGAAATTTATTGCGCCTTACTTATATGATGAAGGCGATAAAGATTACCTGATGGAAAATTCGGAAACCCTGAAAGTCAGTTATCAGGATTATGACTGGAGACTTAATAGAACTTAAAAACAATTACGAATTACAAATTACGAATGAAGGATTAACTTTGAAACAATATAGTGAAATTGCAGGTGAGATCATGGGGACGTTTATACTGGTCTTCTTTGGGTGCGGGGCAGTCGCTGTTTCGGTTTTATTCTCACCCAATATTGGTCTGTTTCAGGTTGCGGCTGTGTGGGGAGGGGGGCTGACGATTGCTATATATTCTACACGTCATCTTTCGGGTGCACATTTTAATCCGGCTGTCAGCCTGGCAATGGTGCTGTCTAAACGGCTGCCATTAAGTGAATTGCCGGTTTATGTTGCCGCACAGTTTATAGGTGCATTCCTTGCTGCTGCGGTATTGTATATGCTGTTCTCCACTGCCATAGCTGAGTACGAAAGTATTAACAGCATTGTAAGGGGCTCTCCTGAATCTGTTTCAACTGCAATGATGTTCGGAGAGTTTTATCCCAATCCGGGAGCTGGTTTGAACTTTCAAATTTCTGCTGCAGGAGCTTTTATTGCAGAGGCGGTCGGTACTTTTCTGCTGGCCTTTTTTATTTTTATTTTGACGGCTGAATCCAATGAAGGCAGGCCGGCAAGTATATTGACTCCCCTGTTTATAGGGTTAACTCTGGCCATCCTGATATGCATAATCGCCCCTTTGACGCAGGCAGGATTTAATCCTGCAAGGGATTTGTCTCCAAGAATATTCGCTTATCTTGCAGGATGGGGCAATGCTGCTATGCCGGACCGGCATTACGGATTTATTACAGTGTATGTTCTGGGGCCATTAGCGGGCGGAATTGTGGCATCTGTTGTATTCACAGGTGTAGTTGAACCTCTTATGAAAAAAATACAAAAAGAAATAAATTAGATGATTCAATAAGGAGGGGATGAGAATGAAGAGCGACAGTGACAAAACCGAATATGTCAAAAACTATTATGGGAAGGAACTGCACGGTATGCAAGACCTTAAGACCGGCGCCTGCTGCTGCAGTGAAGAATTGCTGCATCCTGCTGTAAAGGAAATAGAGTCTCAGATAGATGATGAGATTCTTACAAAATTTTACGGATGCGGCTCACCCATACCTCCCGCTCTTCAGGGGATGACTGTCCTGGACCTGGGCTGCGGAACTGGAAAGGATGTATTTATTGCATCAAGGCTTGCCGGACCGGAAGGGTTTGTAACCGGCATCGACATGACCGATGAGCAGCTTGATGTTGCCCGTAAACACCTTGATTCCCAGATGATGAAATTTGGGTATGCAAAGCCGAACGTTGAATTTAGAAAAGGATATATAGAGGACCTGAATTCATCCGGGATCCAGGAAAACTCGGTTGATGTTGTAATGTCAAACTGTGTCATTAATCTTTCCCCGGATAAAAGAAAGGTCTTTTCAGAAATATTCCGTGTATTGAAGCCCGGAGGTGAACTGTACTTTTCTGATGTCTTTGCGGGCAGAAGAGTTCCTGACGACCTTTCTAACGACCCTCTGCTGCACAGTGAATGCCTTGGCGGCGCAATGTATATAGAGGACTTTCGTAGATTGCTCAGAGATACAGGCTGCCCTGATTATCGTGTTGCAGCAAGGCACAGGATTGAACTGAAAAACCCCAAAATAGAGTTAAAGACAGGGATGATAGATTTTTACTCCATAACAGTCCGCGCTTTTAAACTGGACAGACTGGAAGATATTTGTGAGGATTATGGACAGGTTGCGGTATACCGCGGGACAATACCCGGTTACCCGCACGCTTTTGAACTCGATGACCATCACAGGTTTATTACAGGCAAGCCTATGCTAGTCTGCGGCAATACAGCGTCCATGCTTAATGAGACACGCTTTGCGGACCATTTCCGGGTAACAGGAGACAGGTCAACGCATTATGGGCAGTTTGACTGCGCCCCTGCACATATTAAACGTGAAGGAAGCGGTGAAGGCGGGGGGGCCTGTTGTTGATAATTAAATGACATGCAGGACACAATCAGAAAATACGTCAAAAAAGCAGAGTCAGTTCTGAACAACAACTGGGCCGGTTCGTACACTGTACCTTCATCATCTCTTTATCCCCACCAGTGGAACTGGGACTCCGGGTTTGTTGCGATAGGTTATTCCCACTTTAATACTGAAAGGGCGATCAGGGAATTGCAGGCCCTTTTTAAAGCCCAATGGGAAAATGGCATGGTGCCCCAGATAGTCTTCAATAAAAAGAAGCTCGGCAGATATTTTCCTGACCCCGATTTCTGGCAGGCGGAACGTTCACCTCATTCCCCCAAAGATTTATTAACATCCGGTATAACCATGCCGCCCATACATGCTGTGGCGGTCTTGAAGATATATGAAAATGCTAAAGAAAAAGAGAAAGTTCTCCAGTTCCTTAAATGGATCTATCCAAAGCTTGTACATTCTCACAGGTATCTATATGAAGAGAGGAATATAAATGGTGACGGACTTGCATATATAAGACATCCCTGGGAATCAGGTATGGATAATTCCCCTTCGTGGGATGGTGTACTGGATAACATTGACCTGTCCGGGGTTGAGATCCCTGATTATAAAAGAAAGGACACTGAAAGCGGAGTATCTGCGGACATGAGGCCGACCAAAAAATACTACGATTACTTTGTTTATCTGCTGGAGCTCTTTAAGAAGGCCGAATATGATGAAAAGCTAATAGCAGAGGACTGCCCTTATCTGATCAACGGCCCTCTGTTTAACGCGATCCTGTGTGCCTCTAATGAGGCATTGATAAAGATAAGCGATATCCTCCATGAACCGTACAGGGAAATTCAGGAGTGGTATGACCTTACGTCCCGGTCAATACGGGAAAAGCTGTATCATGGTGTACACGGGATATTCGACGCTTATGATATAAGGGGAGGACGTCTTCTTGAACTGGAGACAGCTTCAGGTTTTGTGCCTCTCTTCGGCGGCGCCGCATCTTCGAAACAGGCGGCAAGGATATATGAGTATCTTAATTCAAAAAGCTTCTGTGCGCTACACCAGGGAAACTGCTTCACCATACCCAGTTACGATACACAGAAGGAAGACTTCAGGAGAGAGAATTACTGGCGGGGTCCGGTATGGATAAATATCAACTGGATGCTCGTCCAGGGATTAAGAAGATACGGCTTCAACCAGCGGGCTGACTCACTGGCCCATGACATCCTTGAGCTTCCTATGAGGTTCGGTTTTTATGAGTATTTTGATTCCTTTGACGGGAGGGGATATGGTTCTAAGAACTTTTCCTGGACAGCGGCTCTTTTTATTGACGCTGCTTATGAAACGTATATAAAGGCAGAGGCGCAAAGTGCAAAGGGCACAGCGCATAGCGTAAAAGAAAAAATACTGAACGAGACAGAGGATCCCTCCGATCTTTCAGGTTTGGAGATTTCTCAGGCGATGCTTAATACCATTAAAGAGATTAAAGCAGCCTATTATACTCCTCAGGGGAATGTTGATTATGAATCCATACGGTACTCTGATGCATACAGGGAGTACAAAAGTATCTCTGCGAACCTGAGGGATTTTGATCCGATGATCTTGCAGGATGATAAGGAAAAACTTGCATTTTGGATAAATCTTTATAACACGATAGTTGTTGACGCTATTATTGCCGGAGGCATTAAGGAATCGGTCCAAGAGATTGAAGGGTTTTTTACGAAGATGAAATACATTATAGGGGGATACAGGTTTTCAGCTGATGATATAGAACATGGGATTTTGAGGGCAAACAGGCGGAAGCACTCACGGCCCTGGAGGCAGTTCGGAATTATGAATCCGAAAAGAAAGTTTTCTCTTGAGTTCCTTGATCCAAGGATACATTTTGCGCTGGTATGCGGATCGCGTTCATGCGCACCCATAAAGTATTACACCTCTGATGGGATTAATGAAAAACTGGAGCTTGCGGCTAAAAACTTTATCAACAGTTCTGAAGTAATCGTGATACCGGAAGAAAACAGGGTCCTGATTTCCCAGATATTCAGATGGTATAAAAATGATTTCGGGGGCAGGGCAGGTGTTCTGGATTTTGTGAAGAGATATATTCTGGATGATGACAAGAGGTTTTTTCTGGAGAAGAACGGTAGCAGGATAAAAATTGATTATCTGTATTATGACTGGAATTTAAACAAATGAGTTATCAGTTGTCAGTTGTCAGGGGGCAGGTGTGGATAAAGTAAAATGGGAGGTTTGTAGTTGTAATGCGCTGTATTTTAATGATAATAGTTGCCATTATTGTGATTAATGCTATACCGGTCTTTTCGCAGGAGAATGAGGTCTTTCTTCGGGAGGAATTTGCTGATCTTGAGGATTGGAAGCCGCTGCATTTTAGAAAGATTGAGGAACATACAGAGTATTCCATAGTAAAGGAAGGCAAAGAAAATTACCTTAAGGCTGAGAGCAGGGCTTCAGCTTCAGGAATTATTTTTAAGGTGAGATTCAGTGTATTTGAGTATCCGAAAGTTAAGTGGCGCTGGAAGGTGAGTAATGTATTTAAAAAGGGTAATGCAAAAGATAAATCAGGGGACGATTATCCGCTAAGGATTTATATAGTGTTTAAGTTCGACCCTGAAAATGCTTCTTTCGGGCAGAAGGTCAAATACGGTTTTGCAAAAAGTTTTTACGGTGAATATCCGCCGCACAGTACACTGAATTATATATGGGCGAACAGGCAGCATGATGAGACAATACTTACAAATACATATGCCAAAGAAGCAAAGATGATTATTATGCAGTCAGGTGCGGGCAACACGGGCAGATGGATGGAGCAGGAGATTAATATTGTCGAGGATTATCATAAGGCCTTTGGCGAGGACCCGCCTGAAATTGCGAGTGTAGCGGTTATGAGTGACTCTGACAATACGGGAGAGAGTGCTGTTTCGTATATAGATTTTATTGAAGTGTATAGATAGGGTTGAATGATTAAATGGAAAATTGCCTCTGACCCCATTTTGTTGAAGCGGAGTAAGAGGGGATTTTCCAATTACTCACGTCATTGTCAGTCGAAAAAAGCAGTGTTGCCAGTTGGGTCTTGTCTCCAAGTTCAGCAATAAATATGGCGGCAAATACTGTGAAAAATAATTTAAGCTCCATTGTGTTCTCCTTGGCAGTATATGTTACCGCTTTTCCATTGGGACATAAGTCCTCATCTGTTCCAGGGAAGATAAGTATGATGGACGGATAAGTTTTCCCTGTATTATCTCCTCTATCCTGTGAGCGGACCAGCCGGCAATACGGGACATAGCGAAGATAGGTGTAAACAGCTCCTTAGGGATTCCGATCATGTCATAAACAAAGCCCGAATAGAAATCCACATTGGGACATGCCTTCTTCTTCTTTTTCTTCTTTATTAATTTGACCGATAAATCAGCAACTCTTGAATAAAGGTGGAATTCGTCCAGTCTGCCTGCTTCTTCCGCCAGCTTTTCCGCTTTTTTCTTAAGGATCGGTTCACGCGGGTCACTGATTGTATAAACAGCATGACCGAGCCCGTAAATCTTGCCGGAGCGGTCGCCATATTTTCCTTCGATAATACCTGCCAGGTATTCATAGATTTCATTGTTGTCATTCCAGTCCCTGACATTTTCCTTGATACCTGCCATCATATTCATGACCGCTTCATTGGCCCCTCCATGAAGATGCCCTGCAAGAGAAGCGACTCCAGCAGATAAAGCCATATATGTGTCGGTCAGGCTTGATGATACAGTTCTTACGGCAAACGTTGAGTTGTTTCCTCCTCCATGTTCAGCATGAAGAACAAGCGCTAAATCAAGAATATGTGCAGCTGCTTTGTCAGGGACCGTTCCATTCAGCATTTGGAGAAAGCATTCTGAAGTACTCATTCCCTCTTCAGGTTCAACCATCATAAGGCATTTTTTTGAGTCGGACATTAGCACACTGCAGTTATAAGCGATAATCGCAGGAAACTTCGCGATGAGATCGATACATTGCCTGGTAACATCTTTTATGTCCGTTGATCTGGGATTACTGTCAAATTTGTGGAGAGAAGAGACGGCCGTATGGAGGGCGCCCATCTGATCATCATTTTTAGAGTTAAAACTGATTATTTGCTTTGCATCCTCTGGGAGCATCCTTCGACTGGAGAGTTCCTGCTGGAAACTTTTCAGGTCTTCAGATGTCGGGAGTTCTCCTGTAAGGAGGAGATATATTGTTTCTTCAAAGCCGAACCGTCCCTCTGCCTCATAGTTACTGACAAGGTCTTCAACATCATAGCCGCAGTAATACAGTTTTCCCGGCACAGCTATGTTTTTGCCCCAGGAATCTTTTTTATAACCCGTAACCTGACCTTTTGTCGTTATACCGGTCACCACACCGCTTCCGTCCCGGTTTCGCAGGCCTAACTTTATATTCTTCTTTTTCACGACATCAGGATGCAGCCCGTCGTGCTCTATTTCAAGTCGTGCTATTTTTTCGAGTAAATTTTCCACATTCTCTCCAGTGAATAATTCATGACTACAGATATTTATTCACGAAATAGTATTAATAGGATATTTTCAGTAATTTGTCAAATTCGACATGCTATTAATGGAGACGTTAATAATAGTATAAACAGCATAAGAAAAGATAGCGGAATATTAAAAATTGATATTTATTAAGGGCTAATAACAAAACCTTGACTCTGTACTCAGGTACAGGGTTTATAATATAAGCAGGAGGTGAGGTCATGGAAACACTGACAATTGGAAAGTTGGCCAAAAGGGCTAACGTAAATATTGAGACAATCCGCTATTACGAAAGAAGAGGACTTATTACAAAACCCCACAGAAGAGACTCGGGGTATCGTGAATATCCTGATGAAACGGAGAAGCGCATTCTGTTTATCAAACGTGCAAAAGATCTGGGATTCTCATTAAATGAAATTGATGATCTGCTTTCACTAAAGATTGATCCCAAAACAACATGCTCAGATATTAAGAGTAAAGCAGAGGCAAAAATATCAGACGTAGAGAATAAGATAAAAGACTTGCAGCACATTAACTTCACATGATGTTGCCGAAAGGGCGAAAAACATCGGAATCCGTTCTGTCCCTGCAGTGGTAATTGACGGCAGGCTGGCTGACTGCTGTGCCGGCAGAGGACCGGATGAGGCAACTCTGAAAAACGCAGGAATTGGAAAACCGCTGTGATGAGTGTATGATGAGCAGAAAGTGAATACTATTACTCTCTTATCACCGGCATTTCACCTGGGAGGCTGTCCAAGGAAGATATTATGAAAATTGATTGTTATATATCTGAAGGATGTGGTTCGGAGAAGCAGCTCAGGGACAATCTGAAAACCGCCCTTGCCGGCAGCTCTGTCAAACCGGAAATACAATTCCACAGAATTGATGAAGATGAGGCCAGGAAAAAGGGTTTAATGGGGTCGCCTTCTGTCCCTGTGTCTGGCCTGACATTACTTCATTAAAGACTTGACGTAAGAGACAATGTTTTTCATGTTGCCTATAATAAGCCTGACCTGATATATTCATTGAATCTGCTTAAATCCATTGATCATAAATTGTACTGCTATTACCGCAAGGAGTAAGCCCATAAGACGTGTAATTACCCGAATTCCTCCAACCCCCAGGACTTTACTGATCCATCTTCCAAAGTAAAATACAATAAATACTGTGAAACAGGCCATCATAATTGCTATAAAAAGCAATGGTGAATTTACCGGATTATCAGGGTTCAGCTTCCAGACTAATACAGCAGTTATCGCGCCCGGTCCTGCCAGCATCGGAGTAGCCATCGGTACTAAAGCAGCATTGGGCTTTGCAATACCTTCTTCTTCTTCCTCTATCGTAGTCTTTAATCCGCCGGGAATCAGGTGAAGCATCTGTAGAGCATAAACAAAAAAAATAAAACCTCCTGCAACCTGAAAAGCTGGAAGCCCTATACCAAAGTAACGCAATACAAAATCGCCTGTAAAGGCAAAGAAGAAGAGGATTAAGCAAGCTGAAACAGAAGTGATTACAGCCATTCTGCCTTGTTCCGCCGGAGTATTTTGCTTAGTGAAGAGTAAAAAGAATAAAAGATTGCCCAGGGGATCCATAATAATCATGAGTGGAATCAGGATAGTAAAGAGTGTTTTTAACGTTTCCATAGAAATTATTATATCTCAATTTTTAAATCTGACCAAATAATTGTCCTTTTATATTTGTCCCATGTTCGGGATTGACCCCTTTGTGGGGAAACACGTGAGTGTTTCGCCGCATTCGTTTGTTTCCGGATATCTTCTCTAAATCATATTCGTTTCATTCAAACAAATTAAGCTGTGGATATTTATCATCGAGATACTTCCGGACTTTATTATGAAAATTTTTAGCGGTCTTTAAGGCATTGTTTGCTTCAGTTAAACTAAGTGGAAGCATTGGTTCGTAAGTAAACTGATTTCGCTTTTTTCTCATCATATTAAACATGTGG
>JBDLIC010000024.1:0-30037 GCA_039715075.1 Nitrospirota bacterium | reverse complement strand
TACTATCTTGTAGGGGAGTTTTGTGATAGCGTCCTGGACCTCTTTTGAACTGAATTTCCTGCCCATTAATCTTTTGATCGAGAAGATAGTGTTTTCCGGATTTGTAACTGCCTGCCGTTTCGCTACCTGCCCTGTCAGCCTTTCTCCTTTATCAGTAAAGGCCACCACAGAAGGGGTTGTCCTGCTGCCTTCCTGATTGGGGATGACAACGCGCTCTCCATTCTGTACGACCGCTACTGCCGAATTTGTTGTTCCAAGATCAATTCCTATTGCTTTTGACATTTTTTATTCTCCTTAAATTTAGATATTTACGCTTCACCTTCATGAATATGAATTATTGGTAAACGGTTAATTCTCTTGTTTATGATCATAAGCAGAAGGTCCAGGTCCGCATCGGCTGCGTGTTTTAGGGCTGTTTCCTGTCCTGAAGCATCTTTTTCTGCAGTGTCCGATTTTTTTATCAAATAGTCACGTGAAAAACTTGCCATTGAGCTGCCTCCTTTCTATCTCCTCATCTCAATTAATGCATTGCAACTTATAATCGACAATACAAATGCAATTCGAATGCCACTTATGAAAATGTAATAAATTCAATAGGTTATAAAGGAGACTCTTTTTTTGATGGGACATAATGGCCTAACTAGAAATAGGTCATTATGTCCTGTGGGCTTTTTGACCCTATGGGATCAGGTACTAATGTTTATACCATTTATCCTTGGCCCCATAAACGATAAGTTATTATTGTGCCGGGGACTGTGGAAGATTTACTGAAAAAAATGAACATCGAACATCGAACGTTCATCTTTCAAAACAACTTAGCGCTTATGGCCCCCAGCCCCTGCATAATTACAAATTGTCCCTGAGAACAATTTGTTATATAATTAACAGATACTGATTCTTTTCTGCGATTAAGGCCAAATAAATAAAATAAAAGGAGGCTTGTGTTCTATGCCAAATGAAGGCTATGAAAAAATATTCAAAAAATCCATTGAGGATCCTGAAGGATTCTGGGGCAAGGCAGCAGAAGACATAGATTGGTATAAGAAATGGGACAGAGTGCTGGATGATTCAAACAAGCCTTTCTACAAGTGGTTTGCGGGCGCTGAAATGAACACCTGCTACAACGCGGTTGACCGGCATGTGGAAAAGGGAAGGGGTGACCAGGTTGCAATTATCTATGACAGCCCGGTAACAGATCAGATACAGAAAATTACTTATAAAGAACTTCTTGATCAGGTCTCAAGGTTTGCCGGTGCCCTGAAGGGGCTTGGTGTCGCAAAGGGAGATACGGTCATAATATATATGCCCATGGTGCCCCAGGCAGCTGTTGCAATGCTTGCATGCGCCCGTCTGGGAGCAATTCACTCGGTTGTGTTCGGAGGTTTTGCGGCCCATGAACTGGCCATAAGGATAGATGACGCAAAGCCGAAGGTCATTGTAACAGCGTCGGGTGCGCTGGAAGGCAAAAAGCTGATCGAATATAAGCCCCTTATCAATAATGCAATTGAAAAGGCTTCCTTTAAACCGGAAAACTGTATTGTCTTTCAAAGGCCATTTGTAAAGGCTGAAATGAAGGAAGTCCGTGACCACGACTGGGAAGAAATTATGGCAAAGGCAGAACCTGCCGGATGTGTGCCGGTCAAGGCCACTGATCCTCTTTATATCCTTTATACGTCCGGCACAACAGGTATACCAAAGGGAATTGTCAGGGACAACGGCGGACATGCCGTTGCACTCCGCTGGAGCCTTGAGAATATTTATGACATAAAGCCCGGTGATGTATACTGGTCAGCATCTGATGTAGGCTGGGTTGTCGGGCATTCCTATATCATATATGCACCTCTGTTAACGGGCTGCACAACAGTGATTTTTGAAGGAAAACCTGTAGGCACTCCTGATCCGGGGGCTTTCTGGAGGGTGATATCAGAGCATGGAGTAAAGGTGCTCTTTACAGCTCCGACCGCTTTCCGTGCCATTAAGCGGGATGATCCGGACGGAGAATATCTAAAGAAATATGACCTCTCGGGATTCAAATATCTATTCCTTGCCGGTGAAAGGCTCGACCCTGATACATACCACTGGGCAAGCAAACTTTTAGACCGCCTTGTCATTGACCATTGGTGGCAGACCGAGACCGGCTGGCCCATTACGGCAAACTGTATGGGGATAGAGGAATTTCCCATTAAGCCGGGATCTTCTACTAAACCAGTGCCTGGTTATGATGTTCAAATTCTTGATGCGGACGGCAAGCCCGTGGAAGCAGGAACAGAAGGGCTGGTGGCTGTCAAGCTGCCCCTGCCTCCGGGGACACTGCCTACTTTATGGCAGGCGGAACAGAGGTTTCTCGAGTCATATATTAATGTCCTTCCAGGGTACTACTTTACAAGTGACGGAGGTTACATTGATAAAGACGGTTATGTGTTTGTCATGGGACGTGTTGATGATGTAATAAATGTTGCGGGACACAGGCTGTCTACCGGGGAAATGGAAGAGATCATTGCTACACATAAGGACGTTGCTGAATGCGCGGTATTCGGTGTAGAAGACGGACTGAAGGGACAGGTACCGGTCGGGCTGGCTGTTTTAAAGGCAGGAGTTCAGAAAGATGAAGAGGAATTAAGGCACGACCTTGTTAAAATGATTAGAGAAGAGATAGGTGCAATAGCCAATTTTAAGCAGTCTGCTATTGTTAAGAGGCTGCCGAAAACCCGCTCCGGAAAGATACTGAGAGGCACCATGAGAAATATAGCTGACAGTAAAGAATATAAGATACCTTCAACGATTGACGATCCCGCCATTCTGGGTGAGGTTGAAGATGCGTTAAAGAAAATTGGATACGCAAAGTAGCAGTATATAATCAGATGTGAGGTGAGAGGAAAAAGTTCCAGTACTCTCACCTCTTATTTCCATACTCTGGCCCCGACGACTTTTCACAATTCTTATATTTTTTTTCAAATGATATAGTCTAACTTGATAATCATCATATTTAGCATTAAGATTTATAATAAGAGGGCGGTATGACTACTGATTACAGGACAAAGGGCGAAATTATGGAAGAGCTTGAACGTATGAAAGATGCGATGCGGGAAATTGAGCTCTGTAATGGTGAACTCCGGAAGTATAAGACAAAACTCGACAAATTACTGGACTCTTCCCCAGACGCCCTGGTTTTCGTAGGCAATGAAATCACGATCACCATGGTAAATTCCCAGTTTGAAAAGATGTTCGGCTATAAGCAGGATGAAATCAAGGGTAAGGACCTGAGCATATTGATCCCTGAACGTTTCCGAGACAAACACGTAGAGATGGTTAAGAGGTTCCTCAAAAATCCCGGTCCCCGTCCCATGGGTGCAAATCTTGAGATTTACGGTCTTAGAAAAAACGGTGAAGAATTTCCAGCGGATATCGGGCTGAGTCTTTTAAAGACACAAGATGAATTCTTTATCTCAGCGGCCATAAGGGACATTACCGAACGCAGGGAGTCAGAGAAGCAGACAGAGCTGGATTATTTTCTCCAGAGGGCACTGAATGCGATGCTCGAAATATCTATGGAGCACCTTCCGCTCGAAACGCAGTTTGAAAAGATACTTGACCTGATACTGGCCACACCTCACCTTGTACTCGAATCCAGAGGGGCGATATATGTTGCAGAAAACAATCATGATATGCTGATATTAAAAGCATCACGCGGCTTTGAGGATTCACGGTCTTTACTATGCACGGAGATCCCGTTTGGTGAGTGCCTCTGCGGCAAGGCAGCCTCCCGTGCTGAAATAGTCCATGTCGATCAGGTTGACAGCCGGCATACGCGGCATGGGAAACACGCATTCCCTCACGGCCATTACTGCGTCCCTGTTGTATGCGGAGGGAGGTCTGTCGGTCTGATGAACATTTATCTGAAAGAGGGGCACAAGAGGAGCGATAAGGAGGAACAGTTTCTCTCATCCGTTGCCAATACACTTGCATTGATACTTAACCACAATAGAGTTGAGATGGAAAAAGAAGAGCTGCTGGTCCAGCTTTCGGACACGGAAAAACTGGCTGCCCTCGGCAGGTTTACCGCAAATGTTGCCCATGAAATACGGAACCCCCTTACATCAATCGGGGGGCTGGCCAGAAGACTCCAGAAGCGGGTTGAGGAAGGGAGCAAGGAAAGTGAATATGCAGGTTTTATCGCATCAGAGGTGACTGTACTGGAAAAGATCCTTAAAAAAGTTCTTTCCTTTTCACGCAAGACGTCCCAGGAAAGGGAGGCAACGGACATACATGAGATAATTGATTCATTGTTAAAACTCAATGAAGACAACCTTATTGACAGGAATATTGAAGTGAAAAAATCATATGCTGCACAGCAGAACCTCCTCCTGGATCAAACGGAAATCCATGAGGCAATAGAAAATATTATCGTCAATGCCATCGATTCCATGTCCCCGAAGGGTCAGCTGACTGTAACAACAGGGACTGAAGTCGTAAAGGAGCTTCCGTATGCGTTTGTCAGATTCCGGGATACAGGCACAGGTATGACGGATGATCAGTTGAAAATGATATTTGAGCCTTTTTTCACGACAAAGATATCCAAAAAGGGGACTGGCCTCGGTCTTCCCATAACAAAAAAAATCGTTGAAGGCCACGGCGGGTTTGTTACAGTAGAAAGTGAAGTCAACAGGGGCTCAACATTCACTCTTTACTTTCCTGTTATATCTTCTCCTTTGGAAAAGCCGTAGATCCGATTCGGGGGGCAGTCTGTTACTGAAATAAGGAAGGGAAGCGTATAGCCTGCACGTGATAAACTAGATGATGTCCGATAAGAATTCAAAGCTGGTCTATTCTACAGACAGGCAGGGCTCCCGGAAGGGTAAGGTGGTTGAAAAGGCTGCTGAGACAGATCTTCATACCGGATGTCACAGGGTGCGTGTAAGGCTTGAACGGAAAGGCCGGGGAGGTAAAGCCGTCACCGTTATCGATGGTCTTCCATTACCGCGCAGCGAATTGGGCAAACTTCTGAGGGAGTTAAAGGCAAAACTGGGTACCGGAGGCGCTGTCAAGGGCCTGGTCCTGGAAATCCAGGGGGACCATTGTGATATAGTTATACCGGCGCTGGAAGGAATGGGTTATAAGCCGAAACGTTCCGGTGGCTGAGGACATGAACAGAAGCATGAAAATGCGAAGTTATTTCAGAGTAAACCATTAAGATATGAAAAGAATGCCACGCACTCAGACAGTTGTCTCACCATATATAACGCCGGAAGGACATAAGCGCTTTAGTGAAGAACTTACATATCTCTGGAAAGTCAAGCGTCCTGAGGTAACGCAGGCGGTCGCAGATGCTGCTGCCATGGGTGACCGTTCAGAGAATGCGGAGTATATTTATGGCAAGAAGCAGTTAAGGCAGATCGATTCACGGATGCGGTTTCTCCAGAAGAGGTTAAACGAGCTGTCTGTAGTGGACAGGGTGCCGGAGGATACATCCAGGGTATTTTTTGGCGCCTGGGTTGAGTTGGAGGAAGAGGACGGGAACGGCCATGAATTCAGGATCGTTGGCTGTGACGAAATCGATCCAGGCAGGAATTATATAAGTATAGACTCTCCTATGGCCAGGGCATTGATCGGCAGAAGCGAGGGAGATGAGGTGGTCGTTGACAGACCGAGCGGCAAAACCTCATTTGTTGTTATCTCCATCCATTATTAATTATGTTGATCGGTGTAGGCGGCTGGAACTGTTCAAGCCGCCTATACCGTTATCTATTAAAAATATTCCTTTGTAACTTTAAACACAACCGGACTCAGTATTGCCAGAGCTATAAGGTTTGGAATCGCCATCATCGCATTGAGCGTATCCGCCAGCAGCCATACAAAATCCAGGCTGAGAGTAGTGCCCAAAAAAGCTGCTATAATCCAGAGATATCTGTATGGTTGAATCACCTTTGTCCCGAAGAGAAATTCAACACATTTTTCTCCGTAAAAGGCCCAGCCGAGCAGCGTGGTGAAGGCGAACAGGCTCAGCCCGATGGCCACCCCATGTTTCCCTATACCCGGAAGGTTCAGGTTAAATGCGGCTGATGTTAACGGTGCACCATTTAGTTCGCCTTGCCATAATCCGCTGAGGATAATTACAAGCCCGGTGATAGTGCAGATAATTATTGTATCAATGAATGTACCAAGCATTGCTATTGTGCCCTGTCTGACAGGATCATCCGTCTTTGCCGCAGCATGAGCGATCGGAGCACTTCCAAGCCCTGCCTCATTAGAAAAAACCCCTCTTGCAACGCCCTTGATGACCATGCCGAGAAATCCTCCTGTAGCAGCTGTTCCAGTAAAGGCCTGGTTGAAGATCTCTCCGAAGGCCCCGGGTACCTCTGAAATGTTCATAACGATGATGATCAATCCCATACTCACATAGACGATTGACATGATGGGTACAAGGCTTCCAGCGACCTGGGCAATCCTCCGGATACCGCCGAGTATTACCGCTGCGACGAGCAGGGCGATCACCAGCCCGGTTGTCCAGAGGGGGACACCGTAATCCTTTAAAAGTACACTCGCGATTGAGTTTGACTGGACTGTGTTTCCAATACCGAATGCAGCGACTGCGCCAAAGACAGCGAACAGAATGCCGAGCCATGACCAGTTCTTGCCCATCCCGTTCTTTATAAAATACATCGGCCCGCCGACGTGGTCTCCATTTTCATCAACTTCCCTGTACTTTACCGCGCATACTGCCTCCGCGTATTTAGTTGCCATACCGAGGAGCGCTGTTACCCACATCCAGAAAATAGCGCCCGGACCTCCTACGGAAACAGCCGTGGCCACGCCCGCAATATTCCCGGTGCCGATTGTTGCGGAGAGTGCTGTCATTAATGCGTTGAAGGGGCTGATCTCACCTTCCTTTTCAGTTTTGAGCCTGCCCTGAAGGAGCATTTTGAATCCATAACCGAGTTTCCTTATCGGCATAAAAGACATGCCTGCGGTCAGGAACGCGCCGACGCCTACTATCAGAATCAGCATGGGGTATCCCCAGACTACACCATTGACAGCTTTAAGAAATTCTGTAAGACTTTCCATATTCTCACCTCATTAAATGTTTGCAAGAAATAGACAGCCCCGGCAAGGAGGCAGTATGATACAAAAATTTATCAATTGTATTTAAATAATGGATGAAAAGCAATATAAAAATGAGGGTTATGGTAACTATTCATCGCGGGTTGCAAACTTTTAATTATAATATAAAGCAGGATTTCCCCCTTTTCCAAAGTGGGGTAACTGAAATGACTTATATACTTAGCTGCTTCTGAAGAGAACTACTGTATAATGATAATATAAGGATACAGTTATGAGAAACAGACGCCCATTCAAGGTCCGGAAGAAGAAATCTGAAAGCAGTCAAGATACAGAGTCTGTACTGGACATTGTTAAAAAACTGAAGCAGGGGGAACCTCACTTTACCGATTACAGGAGGCGGTCTCTCGAAATCCATGGTCTTATCTGTGCGAAATGCGGTAGGGAATTTGATAAGGATAACCATCATCTTCTGACGGTTCATCACAAAGATGGAAATCACAGCAATAATCCGGCTGACGGATCAAACTGGGAAAACCTCTGCATCTACTGCCATGATGACGAGCACAGCCGGGGCATTCTGGGGGACTACTTCAGTTCAGATGGAAAGTAATGCTAACGGTGACTTATGTTTTAAACTTCCTGACCGCATAGATCCCGAAGACCATTGCGAACATTGAAATATAGGTGTTGCCTGATGTAAAAGGGCCATCCAGTGAGACCATGGATGCTGTAACTTCTTCGGGTGGGGGCGGCGGCTTTAATGCGATATCCATAAGGCCCATTGAGAGAAGCTCCCGCGCTTTCTCGTCCCGGACCTTGCTGTAGGAAGAACCGAGGACCACAGCTATGGCCCGTCCTTTACTATTTGCAGCTGTCGCAGTAATTGAAAAACCGGCCAGGTAGAAGAACCCTGTTTTAAGTCCGTCGCAGCCTTTAAAATCACCGACCAGATGATTGTGGTTCCGCATAATAAACGGCTCCGGGGCATCTGTACGGAAGGGACGTACCACGGTTGATGTGTATTTCAGGGCGTCAGGGCGCTTAATCAGTGCACGAGCAAGTTTTGTTAAGTCACGCGGAGTAGAAGTATCCGCGCGCTGGCCCCTTCCCGGCGGAAGGCCATGGACCGAATGAAAGACCGTGTCCTTCATTCCAAGCTCCTCTGCCTGTCTGTTCATGAGACGTATGAAATTATCCTTCGTTCCAGCAGTATGAATGGCAAGTGCCAGGGCTGCATCGTTTGCTGACTGAACAATCAGGGCATAGAGCAGGTCATCCACGGAGAAAACCTCATTTTCCTTCAGGTAAACCTGTGAGCCTCCGATCCTGGAGACTTCGGCTGAGACTGTGATTTTATCCTCAAAGCTTATAACCCCGGACTCGGCAGTTTTGAGTACAACAAGGAGGTTCATCATTTTGACCATACTTGCCGGGTAACCTTTGACATCAGGATTATCTTTAAAAAGAGTTTCACCGGTAGCAGCGTCAATAACGATTGCACCAAGGTAAGGATCCTTTGACTTGACCCTGCTCCGGGGACTGTAGGCCGCCCTGGTTGCGGCTGCACGGCGCGGCTGCTTTTTTTTCAGGCGCACTTTTTTCTTTGTGGCTTCAGATGTTGAGGGGAGAACTGTGGCAAAGGAAAAGAGAGCAAACAGTAGTATGAAAAAGCATACTGAATATTTTTTCAATTGCATTACCGGATATTATATAGATTAAAGGATGAACGATCAAGTGTATAGCCCAAAAAAATAAATTGTGGAATTTGTAAAAGGCTCTGGAATTGATGGATAACCAGAGTGTGATGTCATTCCGCTAGTCTTTTGAGCCGGAATCCAGGCCTGCTATATCATGGATTCCCGCTCAAAAGACCGCGGGAATGACGGACAGAGACATTGAGTTTTTACACTGGCAGTAATTATGCTTTACTCAGCGCCTTGATTGCTTTCTTGTCATCTGCAGTCTTGATAACGCTGGTCGCTGTTTTGCCTGAACTTGTTGTGGCGTAGAAGTAGTAGATGGCAATACCCGCGTTACCGATAATTTTCGATACTTCCTCCAGTGCACCCGGTCTGTTTTGGGTCTCGACCATTATGACTGACTGGTCCTGTATATTGTCAGCTCCTATCTCATCGAGGGCCTTCTCTGCTTTTTCGAGGTCGTCAACTATCAGGGTAAAGGTCGCCATACGGCGGAAACCGCTGGCTGAATAACCGGTGGCGGCAAGTATATTTACTTTTTCTGCTGCAAGGGCTGCGGCGACTTTTGCGGTCATTCCTACACCATCAAGGATGGTTGCTGTAATTTCTTTCGCTGTCTTTGCTGTAAACGAAGGTGAATTGGTTTTCTTTGAGGTTGTTTTTTTAGCTCCCTTTGCCATGGTTTCTCATACCTCCTTAGATGAATATCTGGTTAACGGATTCATTAAATAACAAACATATCAACAAATTTATTTACAGGCATTTCCTCCAGTCTGGCCTGGTCCAGGCAAATGTTGAGAATTGCGTTTTGCTGTTTCTCCGGGAATCGGCGCGCAAGATTTGTCCTGAATTTTTTCACGAGCTCCGGAATACCTTCCTCCCGGCGGCGGCGGTGGCCGATGGGGTATTCTACTTCCAGCTTATCACTCTTTGTTCCGTCACTGAAAAAGATCTGCATGGCATTGGCGATGGATCGCTTCTCCGGATCAAGGTAGTCTTTTGTATACTGCGGATTTTCTGTGCAGATCATCTTGTCCCTTAATGCATCAATACGCGGATCAGCTGCAATATTGTCTTCATAGTGGGCAGATGTAAGCTCGCCGAATATGAGTCCGACGGCCACCATGTATTGAATGCAGTGGTCCCGGTCTGCGGGATTGTGCAAAGGGCCTTTTTTGTCTATGATGCGTATCGCGGACTCGTGGGTAGTGATCTCAATTTTCTCAATGTCGTTGATCCTGTCCTTTACTGCCGGATGAAGCTGCATTGCGCATTCCACCGCAGTCTGAGAATGGAACTCTGCAGGGAAGGATATCTTGAAAAGGATCTGTTCCATAACATAAGAACCATAGGGGCGCTGGAACTTGAATTCATTGCCTTTGAAAAGGACATCGTAGAAACCCCATGTCTTTGCGGTCAGGGCAGAGGGGTAACCTATGTCCCCCTTTAATGCCATTAGCGCAAGCTTTACGCCGCGTGATGTGGCATCTCCTGCTGCCCAGGATTTTCTCGGTCCTGTATTCGGGGCATGCCGGTATGTCCTGAGGGACTGGCCGTCGATCCATGCATTGGAGAGGGCATTGATCACCTCTTCTTTTGTGCCGCCCATCATCCTGGTAACAACAGCAGTGGTTGCAACCTTTACCAGTACCACATGATCAAGGCCGACGCGGTTAAAGGAGTTTTCGAGCGCTATCACTCCCTGGATCTCATGCGCCTTGATCATGGCGGTCAGAACATCTTTCATCTTCATCGGCGTTTCCCCTTTTGCCGCTTTTTTACGGGAAAGGTAATCAGCCACAGAAAGGATGCCCCCCAGGTTGTCGGAAGGATGGCCCCACTCAGCGGCAAGCCAGGTATCGTTAAAATCCAGCCAGCGGATCATTGCGCCGATGTTAAAGGCGGCCTGCACAGGGTCAAGCTGAAACTCTGTTCCCGGGACCTTTGCACCTTCAGGTACGATAGTGCCTGGAACAACAGGCCCGAGTAGCTTTGTGCATGCAGGGTAACCTAATGCCTCAAGGCCGCAGCCCAGAGTGTCTATAAGGCAGTTCCTCGCAGTATCATAGGCTTCGGATGAATCTATTTTGTAATCGCAGACATAGTCGGCAATATCGACCAGGACACTGTCAGGGTCAGGCCTTATGTTTGATATATTTGAACTCATTGCTCTCCCTATTTCCTTTCCCTGATCGGTACATATTTTCTGTCATCCTCGCCTATGTAGTTGGCAGAGGGCCTGATGATTTTATTATCAAGTCTCTGTTCGATAACATGGGCGCCCCAGCCGGTAGTCCTTGATATCACAAAGATCGGGGTGAACAACGCGGTTGGTACACCCATCATATGATAGGAAACTGCGGAATACCAGTCGAGGTTGGCGAACATGTTCTTCTCCTTCTTCATGACAGCTTCGATACGGTCGGCGATTGAAAAGAGGTCCATGTTGTCACCGTCTTTACAGAGGTTCTTTGCGAGTTCTTTAATTATGGGGTTCCTTGGGTCGCTTACTGTATACACAGGGTGTCCGAACCCTATGATGATCTCTTTGTTTGCTACACGCGCCCTTATGTCAGACTCTGCGTCATCAGCATCGTGGTAGCGCCTCTGGATCTCATGGGCTGCTTCATTTGCTCCTCCGTGTTTAGGTCCGCGCAGGGCTCCGATTGCGCCTGTTATGGCGGAATGGACATCAGCAAGTGTCCCTGTAATAACGCGGGCGGCAAAGGTTGATGCTGTGTATTCATGCTCTGCATACAGGACCAGTGACTGGTCAAGCGCCTTTTCATGCAGTTTTGAAGGTCTCCTGCCGTGGAGAAGGTGAAGGAAGTGACCCGCAACGGTCTCATCGTCTGTCTCAACGTCTATCCTTTTTCCATTCTGACTGTAGTGCCACCAGTACAGTAGTATGGAACCGAATGATGCGATCATCCGGTCAATGATGTCCCTGGCGCCCTGAACATTCTGGTCATCCTTTTCAGGCAGTACGGTACCGAGGGCCGAGCAGCCTGTTCTGAGTACGTCCATAGGGTGGGCTGCAGCTGGGATATGTTCCAGTATGGTTTTTATTTCAGCAGGCAGACCGCGAAGGCTTTTCAGCTTCCTGGCATAATCTTTCAACTGCCCCTGGTCCGGCAGGTCCCCGTGGATAAGGAGGTATGCTGTTTCTTCAAACGTGGACTTTCTTGCGAGCTCCACGATATCATAGCCCCTGTAATGGAGGTCGTTTCCAGAGCGTCCTACACTACATATTGCTGTGTTCCCCGCCAGTATGCCCGAAAGTGCAACGGATTTTTTAACTTTTGTCTTTTCTATTCCTATATCTTTGCTCATTCTTCTTCCTCCCTGGAAAAGATTTTAAAAAGCTTCTGTTTAAAAACACTGAAATCTACATAATCATCAAGATCTTCCCTGGACAGTATTTTGTCTATCTTTTTTTCAAAAATGTGATAATCAAGATAATCATAAAGTTCTTCCCGGGTCTGCATGATATCAATAACGTTTTTCTGGGTACCATCCCTGCGGATTGCATTGTATACGGAAAGTGCCGCTTTACTCATGGCCCGAAAGGCAGAGAGAGGGTAAAGAACGATAGAGACATCTGCCTTTCCCAGCTCTTCTACTGTATAAAGTGGAGTGGATCCAAACTCTGTGATATTGGCCAGAACAGGGACTTTCACTGCTTTAGTAAATTTTTTATACATAGAGAGGTCTGTCATTGCTTCGGGGAAAATCATGTCTGCCCCTGCCTCTACACAGGCACGGGCCCGGTCGATAGCAGCTTCGAGGCCTTCCACTGCAAGCGCGTCGGTCCTGGCCATAATAACAAAGTCGGGATCGGTTTTGGCATCGACCGCTGTTTTAATTCGGTCTACCATCTCATCTTTACTGACAATGGCCTTTCCCGGCCTGTGGCCGCAGCGTTTTGCCTCGACCTGGTCTTCGATATGCACTGCTGCAGCACCGGCCTTAATCATTGATTTGATGCTGAGCGCAATATTGGAGGCGCTTCCCCAGCCCGTGTCTATATCTACAAGCACTGGAAGTTGAGTAATATTTGTAATACGGCTGACGTCAGTTAGAACGTCGTCCATTGTACTGATGCCGAGGTCAGGGATACCCAATGAACTGGCAGCGACCCCGCCTCCCGATACGTATAGCGCCCTGAATCCGCTACTCTCGGCAAGACGGGCTGCGTAAGCATTAATTGCACCGATTACCTGCAGCGGCTTCTCATCTTTAACAGCAATGCGAAAACGGGCACCCGGAGTTGATAGCTGATTCATATTTCATTCCTCCTGAAAATCTCAGTCTTTTAATTGAATTCATTGCTGACTATTCAGTACTCGCAAAAGCACTATTGCTGGGCGATTTCCGAGACATATAAGTATTATACTGCAAGAAATCAGCCATACCAGAAAAAAATGTTCTTAATGAGCTGAATAGTCTGTTGAACTAATGTAAATACTCTTGCTGGTTAAACAATCGTATTGCGGTTGTAGAATCAGGGTAGTTTTTAAAATTCTATTATAGCAGTGACTTGCAGGACTAATTAAGTGTTTTGATATCAACTTGAGTGCCCTTGTAAGTGATGTTCGTACAACTGATCCAAAATAAATAAAATATATTGAGGATGGTAGAAATAGATGCATGACAAGGGAAAGATAACGCAAAAAAATGCATGCAATTTAATGCTATTGTGCAATATAGTGCATATTTATATTTTTTACAATCATTACTATTAAGCAAGGCAAGATATTTTTCTGCTGGATATACACTTTGTTGATAAGAATTATTTGAGATTAAAGAGCCTGTTGCACAAATCGTTGTGGATGAGTGACAATTCCACATCGAGGCATTTTTTGCTCTGAAATGAGGCGCATAGGATTTGTGCAACAGGCTCTAACGCCTTCTATAATATGATAGTAGTAATATATGGTGCATATCAGGGTTTGATTTATAATAAATACGGCTATTTTTTGATTAAATAATTTTATGACTATATGAATTTATCTATTTTTTTAACATATTATTGAGTTCAGTTATGACTACATCTTGCTGTAGTTCTGATTTTATTGTTATAATTCACTTTATCTAAATCGATAGTGTATAAATTGTTTATGGTCCGGATGGTTTGCGACACCCGAAATGAGTTGCTTTAATGCTGATCAGGATCCACCAGAAAGGACTTGGAGAGAAAGCAGAACCTTATGCAAAACAGTAAATTGCCTTCACTTATAATTGGAGACCTGGAAGTCAATCCGCCTATCATACAGGGCGGTATGGGAGTCAGGATCTCAAAAGCCAACCTTGCTGCTGCAGTAGCAAATGAAGGATGTGTTGGAGTTGTTTCCACTGTAGGTCTCGGAAGGTTTGAAGATCATCCTGGATCGGAATTCCTGAGGATCAATGAAGAAGCCCTGAGACATGAGCTCCGAAAAGCCAAGAATATGACCAATGGAATAATCGGGGTAAATGTAATGGTTGCGCTTTCTAATTATGATAACCTTACGGCGACTGCTGCTGAGGAAGGAGTAGACCTCATAATTTCCGGAGCAGGCCTTCCTCTGGATCTGCCCAAATTTGTAGAAGGTATGCCGACCAAGCTGGTACCTATTGTATCTTCTGCTAGGGCACTTAATATTATTTACAGAAAATGGAAGAGGCAGTACAACAGGGCCCCGGATGCTGTTGTGGTGGAGGGGGCAAAGGCCGGAGGGCATCTTGGTTTCGGGTATAAGGAAGTTTTGGAAGGGACCGCGCCCGGTCTTGATGATATTCTTGTTGAAGTGATTAAAGTAGCTAATTCATTTGATCCCCCCGTCCCGGTAATTGCTGCGGGGGGGATCTTTGACGGGCAGGACATTGCACGGGTTCTTAAGCTGGGCGCTTCAGGTGTTCAGATGGCGACACGTTTTGTCTGTACTGACGAATGCGATGTGCATGAGAATTTCAAGCAGGCATACCTGAATGCAACGAAAGAGGACATTACCATAATCAACAGTCCTGTCGGGATGCCGGGCAGGGTCCTGAACAACGCGTTTGTAGAAAAAATTAAAAGGGGTGAGACGATCCCTTTTAAATGCACCTTTAGATGTCTGAAATCATGCGATCCCAGAAAATCTCCGTACTGCATTGCCAAGGTTCTGGTAAATGCAGCTGAGGGTAACCTGGAAGAGGCTTTCGCTTTCTCCGGGGCAAATGCTTACAGGTGCAATGAGATTGTTCCGGTAAAGCAGTTAATTAATCAGCTGGTCGAAGAAACCAATCAATGCTTTAATGAAGATATGGAGTGACAATGCCGGGGGAGAGAGCTATTGTTGTTACCGGCATAGGTGTCTTAACTTCGATTGGATGCAGCAGGTCCGATTTCTGGAATTCTCTTCTGTCAGGCAGATCAGGTGTCCGGCGTACACAGGCATTTGATCCTGATGGGCACAAGAGTCAGATTGCTTCCGAGGTTACCTCTTTTAATCCTGAAGACTTTATTTCCATCAAGCAGGCCAACAAAATGGCCAGAGTTTCACAGTTTGCCGTAGGTGCTGCATTAGAGGCGGGCAGGGATGCAGGTCTGGACCTGGAAAAAGAGGACCTGTCGAGAATCGGCTGTGTTATCGGATCAGCAGCCGGGGACTATAATAATATCGAAGAGCAGTACAACAAATTTCAAAAAAGGGGACCTGGCTCTGTTAATCCCATTTCGATTCCGCGGATTATTCCCAATATGCCGGCATGCAATGTATCGATAATCCTTGGTATTCACGGGCTGAGCATGGGGATTACCACTGCCTGTGCTACAGGGGCCTATTCCATCGGTGTGGCACTTGGTCTTCTCAGGGAAGGCAGGGCTGATGTTATTTTTGCCGGGGGTGCGGAATCTACAATTACTCCTATGGTAGTCGATGGCTACGCAAGTATGAAGGTCCTTTCAAAACGCAACGATGAACCAGAAAGGGCCAGTCGTCCATTTGATGCGGGCCGGGACGGATTTGTGATCGGCGAAGGGGCTGGGGTGCTGGTGCTTGAATCACTGGAACATGCAAAAAAGCGTGGAGCAGAGCCATTGGCTGAACTGCAAGGATTTGGAATGAGTTCAGATGCATACAATATTGCCCTTCCTGAACCGGAAGGCAGATCAGCCGCAGCGGCGATAAAGGATGCTCTCCGGGATGCCCGGATCAACCCGGAAGATATTGGATATATCAATGCTCACGGAACTTCTACAAAAGTAAATGACAGAACAGAGACACTTGCCGTCAAACAGGTTTTTAAAAACAATAGTATTCCTATAAGCTCAAATAAATCGATGATTGGCCATACTCTGGGTGCCTCTGGAGCTATTGAGGCTGCTGCAACAGTGCTTTCAGTGCATCACGGCATCCTGCCGCCGACAATCAATTACGAAACAAAAGATCCAGAGTGCGATCTTGACGTGATACCTAACGAGGCCCGTGAAAAGAAGGTTAATATTGCCATATCAAATAATTTCGGTTTTGGAGGGCAGAACGGGGTGCTGGTATTTTCAAAAATATAAATTATGAAATGGAATAATATAGAATTGAAGTGATGGAGAAAACATAACCCCACTGCTGCAAATTTATTCTTATCCAATCCTCCAATACCTCATGCCCCGGATTTCTGATTTTTCATTCCAAAATCACAAAAAAATGATACTATAAAAAGAGTGTCTGATTATAAAAAGGTTAATAGTGAGATGGACCGGAAAAGCGAAAATAATTTGATTTACAGGAATATATTAACTGCCTTCCTGATTCTGATCATGCATGTTCTTCTGGTTGGAGGTATAGGCATGCTGATCTTCTTCATATCTGGGATAATAAATCATATGGTTTGGGTCATTGCCGGTATTTCCTGTGCATCTGCAGGCGGATACTGGATTTATAAACGGATGAGATCAGATGTCAGGGAGCTGAAAAATATTGTGGGGGATTCTTTAAAGGGCAGAGATGTTGAGATTAGCTTTTTAGGAGGAGTTGCAACTTTTAAAGTCAATGATAAACGAGGTGAAAAAAGAACCGACAGTATCCCTCTGGAGCGTCCCCGGCAATTAACCGCTACTGGCCCTGAAGATGTAAAAACATTGTCTGAACTGGCTCAGTTGTATGAAAAGAAGTTAATTACACTTGATGAATATAACCGGGTCAAAAAGAAGATTCTCAAATAACATGCAGGAAGAAAAGGGGAACAGCCGTGCAGCATGAGAGAAGACAGAGTGAGCGAGTCGATATATTTCTTATTGTAGAATTCAGGCCCTTTGGCAAGAAAGTTGAATATACCCAGGGGGTGACCGAGAATATCTCTGCTAAAGGATTCAGTTTTGATTCTCAGAACCATCAGCTTGATCCCGGAGAATTTATAGAAATTAAACTTAAACATCCGCAAAGAGAATTCTCCGTATCTGTTTCTGGAGAAATATTATGGAAAAGGGAATCATGGTACAAATGTGTTACCGGTATAAGATACAGGGACCTTGACAGTGATACTGAACTCAACCTCAATGAACTTGTTTCTGCTGCCAGAAACAAAGATGTTGGGCCCGCAACTCCTCAGAGTGACGGGATAAGCAGTGAAAAAGAAAGCCCCGATGAAAAGCCCAACAGCGTTCGGGAAGCAGAACTGGCTGGAGAAAAAACAGAGAATGAAATTAAGACCGACTCTGAAAGAACCGTGACAAATGGAGTCTGCTCTGCTGAAGGTTTTCCCGCAGTCGATTCCGGGATAGACAATTCAATCAGTAATGCTGCCCTGAAAGCTGAACCGTCTACTGAATATGATAACAGTAATTCAGATGATAAGCAGTTGAAAGACTCAAGTTTGAAAGAGGTACGTGAAAATAAACAAATTGTTCATGAGAAGGGACACAGGAGTGCAGTGCCGAAGACTGCTGAAACCCGGAAAAACAGGAAACCGTTTTATATGACTTTTGCAGCGGTTTTTTTAATTGTTTTTGCAGTTGTTTTATCTGGAAAGTTTGAAGGGCCCTATAATGTTCTGGTTTCAAACACGTCTATACCGGTTGAAGATGTTGATGAAAATGATTTATTGGGTCAGTACGAGGATAGTTCTTTCGGGAGTTTGACCCGAACAGAACTGACTGAACCTCTGCAGGCGGGTGGAATACCTGGTAATAGTATTTTGCCTGATGAAGGAGAGTTGAATACTGTTAAGCAGCTTCCTTCTGAAATAATAACTGAACAGGAGATCGCTGAAGATATCGGGCCAGGTATGGTGTCTGTTAATGAGAAGTTATCAATTGTCGGAAATGAGGAACGCTTTTACAGTTCTTCAATAAGGGAAGCATCTCTTCCTGTAGCATCTTTTGAGACACAAATAGCATTCGGCAGAAATTCTGATGTCGTTAATCCTGCATTTGATCCGGAGATTGATAAAATTGCGGTCCTCCTTATCAATAATCCGACTGCAGCAGCAATCCTGGAGGGTTATACCGATAATGTCGGACCTTCAGTATACAATATAGATCTTTCCATCCGTCGTGCCAACGCAGTCAGGGAGCTGCTTGTTCTCAGGGGAGTTGACTCTTCCAGAATAGAAACAGCAGGGGTTGGTGACTCAAATCCTGTTTCCTCCAATGAAACCCTGGCTGGGCGCAGCCGGAACAGAAGAGTGAAAATCAGAATTATTCACCTCGGTGATTAATTCGGGGCATGAGAGTACGGATATGAACAGTAAAGAAAAAAATAATAGTTGAAATCTGTTTCGAAGAATAGTGTCCTACGGACTTAATCTGTTATAGTCTTTTTCTCGATACCGTACTTTTTGAGTTTATGTCTCAGTGACCTGAAAGTTATATTAAGAAGTTTTGCCGCTTCAGTCTTGACACCGTTTGATTTTTCAAGTGCTTTTAACAGATAGGCTTTTTCTGTATCTTCCATCAGCTTTTCAAAATCCATACCTCCGGAAGGCATTGAAACTCCCCTGCCTGGTGAGGCTGATGTTACTTCATCAGGAAGGTACTCATCATCAATAATTTCATTGTCGCAAAGAAGAACTGCCCGCTCGACAATATTCTCGAGTTCTCTTACATTTCCTTTCCAGTGATAGTTCCTCAGAAGTTTCAGTGTATCCCGGGAGAACTTTTTCTTGTTGCCGGCAAATTTCTCCATGAAGTGGTCCACCAAAAGTGGGATATCGTCCTGGCGTTCTCTCAGCGGAGGTATTTTCAATGACAGGACATTGAGCCTGAAATAAAGATCTTCTCTGAATTCTTTTTTTTCTATAAGGTCCTGAAGATTTTTGTTTGTAGCTGAAACGATTCTGACATCAACTGTGATATCTGATACTCCGCCGACTCTTTTGAAGGCTCCTCCTTCAATAATACGCAGGAGCTTGGCCTGAAGACTTATCGGCATCTCACCAATTTCATCCAGGAAAAGAGTTCCATTATTAGCAAGTTCAAAAAGCCCCTGTTTATTTGATGCAGCTCCTGTGAATGCCCCCTTCATATAGCCAAAGAGTTCACTTTCAAGGAGACCTTCCGGAATAGCCGCACAGTTTACGGCAACAAAGTGGTTTTCCTTTCTGGGACTCAGGTTATGGATTGCGTTGGCAACGAGCTCTTTGCCTGTACCGCTTTCTCCAATGATGAGCACGCTGGCATTGCTTGAGGCGCTCTTGGAAATCACATTAAATAGTGATTGCATGGCCTGGCTTCTGCCTATAATATTTTCCAGAGAAGGTGCCTTCAGCTGTTCCTTAAGGAGAGATACATCTTTCTGGAGGTTTTGCCTTTCGAGTGCGTTTTTTACGACAAGCCGGATATTATCCATATGAAATGGTTTTTGTATATAGTCGTATGCCCCGTGTTTCATGGCTTCAACAGCAGATTCGGTAGTGCCGAAGGCGGTTATAAATACAACGATAGTTTCAGGAGTGATTTTCTTTACGTTCTCGAGCAGTCCCATGCCGTTGACTTTCGGCATATTCATGTCCGTTATTACAAGGTCGAAAATATCTTTTTTTACCGCCTCTGTAGCGGATTGACCATTATTAGCAACAGTTACATTGTAACCTTCATTTTTCAGGAAGATTTGAAGGACTTCCCGCATGCTCTTTTCATCATCAACAACTAATATGTTACCTTTAGAATTATTCATGTTTTATTAAAAACAGGGGTCGAGGATTCAAGTATTCGAGTAGAATAATATAATTTTATCCCTTGGCCCCTTCTTTTTTTACCTATATATTATTAATTGGCAATACAATTTTAAAAGTTGAACCCTTTTCGTTACCTTCGGACGTAACCTCCAGCTTTCCCTTATGCTCTTCAATGATTTTGTGCGCAATGGACAGTCCCAGTCCTGTTCCACTGTCTTTGGTTGTAAAAAAAGGATAAAAAACCTTGTCAATATCGTCTTTGTCGATTCCCCTGCCCTGATCGGTAAATGAAATTGCTACGGAGTTTCCGTTCTTTTTTGACGATATGTTGATTTTGCCATTATTTGAAACAGCATCAATTGCATTTAAGCTAAGGTTCCAGAAGACCTGCTGAATCTGCCCCGCATCGCCCGAAAGCATTAAGCTCCCATTGATATCGGTTGTCATTATAACGTCATTACCGGTTGATTCGGAGTTTTCCAGGAGGGTCACCACATCCCTGAGCGATTGATGCACATCAAATGGCTGCATTTCCGGCTGCCGGGGTTTTGCATAGAGCAGGAAGTCTGTAATGATGCTGTTCAGTCTGTCCATTTCTGACAGTGCTATATTCATAAGCTGGTCAGCAAACTCCTCAGAAACTTTTTTTTCACGCATCATTTCGACGGACCCTTTGAGTGAAGCAAGCGGGTTCCTGAGTTCATGGGCAATAGAGGCGGACAGTTCCCCAATAAATGCCCATTTTTCTTTTCTCTTGACCTCTGCTTCCATGGCTTTTAATTCTGTCAGGTCCTGAAAAACACCTATGAGTCCTATTTGCTTTCCAGCGCTGTCTTTAAGAGCAGAGAGTCTCATGCCGACATGAAGTGTTTTGCCTTTACGCTGTATCTCTCCGTCAATCCTTTCTGCCGGTCCCTGGAATTTTCTGAGGAAAGGAAATATCTCGTCGGGTGTTTTTTTCAGGACGTCGGAAAAACTGAGGTCCGTTATTTCCTGGGCAGAGGTGTTGAATGAAACAATCCTTCGTTTTAAATCAGTTGTAAAAACACCGCTCGGCATGCTTTCAATAACATATTCACTAAATACCTTCAGGTCACTTAAGACGGTGTCCTTTTCTTCAATGTACTGTGTTGCCATATGCAGTTTTTCGGAGAGATATCCGCTTAGAAATGCAATGAGATAAAAGGCGGTGATATGGGCGAATATATTATAGAAAAACTCCTTATCCGAGGGAATGATAGTTGAACTGCTCTGGATGATATTGTAGAACTGAAGGTCCAGAAGGCCTCCATAAAGCAGGCTGCTTAGTGTAGCAAAGATATAGCAAGCACGGCGGTCCAGTACGATGCCGGCTGAAAGAATGCTCAGTGGGAACATGAATGAGAATATACTTCCTACTCCTCCCGATATATAAATAAGTACGGTCTCAGCGACTATATCGACCCCGATCTGAATATGTGCAAAATACCTGAGCTGCTTGCGTTTATTTAGTCTTCGCAGCATGAGTGCATATACGATTGTTAAAAGATAGAGAGAGGCGATTAAATAGGAAAATGAGTTCAGGTAAGACAGCTTGTTGTATTCAATCTGAAAAAAATAAAATGAGCCGAGCAGTATTGTAACAATAAGCGCCCTGAAATAAATCAGTGCACTCACTCTTTTTTGCAGCTCGTTATTCATTGTCAGTCATTCAAACTGGTTAATCGTTCATTGCGCAACGAATAACGATTAACAATGAACGATTAACGGTTTACTATATGAGTGTTATAAGTTTAAATATCGGCAGGTACATTGCAACTACAATAAAGCCGATCGAACCGCCAAGGAAAACCATTAGTATCGGTTCAAGCATTGAAGTAAGATTTTCTACTGCTATATCTACTTCTTCGTCATAAAAATCAGCTATTTTTTCGAGCATGTTGTCCAGGGCTCCCGTTGATTCACCGACTGCTATCATCTGAGTAACCATAGGGGGGAACACTTTTGAACCAGTTAACGGCTCGGCGATTGTTTTTCCTTCGGAGACTCCCTGTCTGACTGCTAACACAGCTTTTTCTACTACTTTGTTGCCTGCGGTCTTCGCGGTTATGTTCAGACCGTCAAGGATGGGAACGCCGCTGCTTACCAGTGTCCCAAGGGTCCTGGTGAATTTTGCAACTGCAACTTTTCTTAAAAGTATTCCCACAATGGGCAGCTTTAAAGTAATGCCGTCAGTAATTGTTCGGCCTTTTTCTGTGCGCCTTATCTGGGTAATAAATACTACGAGACCGATAATACCCGCGAGGAGCGATATCCCTCCGATACCGCCGAGAAAATGACTCATGCTAATAACAATCTGTGTGGGTGCAGGAAGTGTCCCGCCCAGCTGACTGAACATCTTGGAGAAAGTAGGAACAACAAAAATCATAATAACGGCAATGCAGAGTACCGCTACCGATATAACAACTGAAGGATAGATCATCGCGCCCTTGACTTTCCTCTTAAGCTTCTGGGCCTTTTCAATATAAGTTGCAAGTCTAACAAGGATTATATCAAGTATTCCGCCTGCTTCTCCGGCTGCTACCATATTTGTGTAGAGATCAGTAAATATCTTCGGATGTTTTTTTAAGGCATCCGCAAAGGTTGAACCACCTTCAACATCACCCTTTATCTCTTCAATATGTTTTGCAAAGAACTTGTTTTCGGTCTGTTTTGAAAGTATCTCCAGTGCCTGTATGAGAGGCAGTCCTGCCCCGATCATGGTCGCGAACTGTCTAGTAAAGATAACCATGTCCTGGTCCTTGACCGAGCCGCCGAATGATGTTGTGAGATTAATATTTGACTTCTGAGATATCTTTGTCGGTATTATGCGCTGCTTTCGCAGGATTCTTTTGACTTCATCTTTTGAGGTTGATGCGAGCTCGCCTTTTACAGTTTCACCTCTTGCTGATTTGCCTGTCCATTTATATACAGTTGACATTTTATCTTCCCTGTCCTAAATTTGATTTTTGCATCATATTAAGAAGCTCATCCGGCATTATGGATTTTGAGAGTGCATCTTCATATGAAAGCTCCCCTTTTTTATGAAGCTCATAAAGAGACTGGTTCATTGTCTGCATACCGAATTTTGACTGTCCTGCCTGCATCATGGAATATATCTGGTGTACCTTGTCTTCTCTGATAAGGTTTCTTATTGCAGGAGTCGGCACAAAAACTTCAACGGCCAGAGCTCTTCCTTTACCTGATTTTTTAGGTATAAGCTGCTGGGCTACTATTCCTTCAAGAACAAAAGAGAGCTGTACCCTTATCTGTTCCTGCTGGTGCGCCGGAAACACGTCAATTATACGGTTTATTGTTTGAACTGTACTGTTTGTATGCAAGGTTGCAAGAGTCAAGTGTCCTGTTTCCGCAACGGTAAGGGCTGCTTCGATAGTTTCAATGTCACGCATCTCACCAATAAGGACTATATCGGGGTCCTGTCTCAATACATATTTGAGGGCAGTTGTAAAAGATGATGTATCTGCATTAACTTCACGCTGATTTACAAGACATTTTTTATGAGGATGGAGATATTCAACGGGGTCTTCAACAGTTATTATATGTTCCTCGCGCTCATCATTGATCTTGTCAATAATTGCTGCAAGTGTTGATGATTTACCGCTTCCGGTAGGTCCAGTTACCAGGATAAGCCCTCTCGGCTTTTTGGACAGCTTGTCTATTATCTGAGGCAGGCCGAGCTCTTTAAATGTTCTTATTTTGTAGGGGATCAACCTGAATGCACCTGCTACTGCTCCCCTTTGCATGAAAATATTTCCTCTGAAACGGCTTAATCCTTTTACTCCGAAAGAGAGGTCAAGCTCATTATTTTCCTCAAACTTATGTTTCTGTGCATCTGTCAGAATGCTGTAGCACAGAGCTTTTGTATCAGCAGGAGTAAGCGGGGCTTCATTTACGGCAATCAGCCTTCCATCGATCCTTATTCTGGGCGCTGTTCCTGTGCTTATATGGAGGTCAGTAGCATCCTTCTCCATCATGCTTTTCAATAAATCATATAAAGTAGCCATAATTCCTTAAAATATTCAGTTTAAATTAATACTCAAAACCTGACGATTGGTCGTTTGGGGCACCAATTGCCATGAAAAAATTAATTTGGATGATATTTGAATGTGATATTCTCCTGTTGAATATTTGCATCTCATGAGTTTTTTTCTCTATCTGATACATATTTATATATACATCTGATTTCTATATCGGTTCAATTTTTAAAATACTTTAGGGTAGTTCTTTAAATTTTTTGATCTTATTGATTTTATTAGATTTAATCTGCCTAGTCTCCAAATGTCACCCTCAGAATTTCTTCCACCGAGGTTAGGCCTTCCTTAATTTTAATAAGTCCGCTCATTCTCAATGTTTTCATGCCGAGCTTCATCGCCACTTTTTTAATGTCCGTGGTAGATTCACCCTTGAGGATCATCTCTTTGATCTCTTCCCTGAACGGCATAACTTCATATAGCGCTATCCTTCTCTTGTACCCGGTCTCACTGCAGGCCGAGCATCCCTTCCCCTTATAACATTTGAAAGTGGTAATCTCGTCCTGGGCAAATCCCATATTGATGAGTGTTGATTCAGGGACTTCCACTTCCTCTCTGCACTGATCACATACTTTCCGGCAAAGTCTCTGGGCTACGATCACTACGACAGAAGCTGATACCAGGAACGGTTCAATTCCCATGTTCAGTAGTCTTGAGATAGTACTCGGTGCGTCATTTGTATGGAGTGTGCTTAGAACAAGGTGACCGGTCAACGCGGCCTTGACGGCAATTTCAGCAGTCTCAAAATCCCTGATTTCACCAACCATTACAATGTCGGGGTCCTGTCTCAGAAATGACCTGAGAGCGGCTGCAAAGGTAAGTCCTATTTCATCCTTGACATGAACCTGATTTATGCCGTCAAGGTTGTATTCGACAGGGTCTTCAGCGGTCATGATATTAACATCAATATTATTGACAGTACTAAGGGCAGAATATAGAGTTGTGGTTTTACCACTTCCAGTCGGGCCTGTGACCAGTACCATGCCGTAAGGAGACTTGATTGCCTCTTCAAAATCTTTAAGGGCATCTTCTTCAAAACCAAGTTTTGTGAGGTTAAGGTTAAGGTTACTTTTATCAAGTATCCTCATAACGATTTTTTCGCCAAAGAGAGTCGGCAGGGTTGAAACACGGAGGTCAATCCCCTTGTTTTTTATTTTAAGCTTAATTCTGCCGTCCTGCGGAAGCCTCCTTTCCGCGATATCAAGCTCGGACATGATCTTGATCCTGGATGAAAGAGCAGCCTTCAACTTTGAGGGTGGCTGCATAACGTCATATAGTACACCGTCAATTCTATAGCGTACCCTGAAGCTCTTTTCATAGGGTTCCATATGAATATCACTCGCCCCCCTTGTTATAGCTTCACTGAGAATGAGGTTAATCAGCTTGACAACGGGGGCCTCTTCCATAGCGTTCTGCAGTTCGCCCAGATCAATGTCATCATCTGATTCCTGTATAAAGTCCAGACCTTCATCCTTAAACTCAGCCAGACTGTCAACTACACTTTGCAGTTCCTCTGATGACTGTTCATAATGATGTGCTATTGCTTCCTTAATGGCATTCTCTGAAGCAACGACAGGCTGAACTTCATACCCGGTCATGAACTTTACGTCATCTATGGCAAATACATTGGAGGGGTCAATCATGGCAACTGTGAGCACGGCCCCATTTTTGGATATAGGAAATATCTGGTATTTATGTGCAACGTCATATGGAATAAATTTGACAACCGAAGTGTCGATTTCCTCAGGGGAAAGTGAGACTGAAGATACATGATATTGATCACTGAGAAATTGTATCAGTACATCTTCGCTTATAATGTCCAGCTTGACGAGATTGGCTGCAATCCTCCCGCCTTCTCTCTTCTGCATATCAACAGCTCTGCTCAGCTGTTCATCTGTAATTATGTTTTTACTTAAAAGTAAATGCCCCAACTTTGTAGACATTGTTTATACTTACCTCAAACTTTATATAGCTTACTCAAATATATAGCAATACGAGCAAATCGCATCAGAGAACACAAAGGTGTTCTATTTTGTATATACTTACTCGGCACATTGAAATAAAAACTGAAGATAAAAAAACAGGGTTCAGGGTGTGGGGAAAAAGCTATAAAATTAAATGAGTTAATAGTGTGAAAATGTTTACTATCCTTTTCCTGTCCCCTGTCCCCTGCCTCCTGCCCCCTGTACTCTGTCTTTTAAAGCCTTTTCTATTTCAACTTCATCATCGGGCGGCATGGGTACATTATCAAAAAGTTCCCATTGTTCGGTGTGTTCGATCGAAGCCGAAGGCTCTATAACAGCAAGGGGGGAGAGGGTTTCCATTTCGAGCATAAAATCATTCGTGTAGGTTTCATAGGATACTCCGAAATCAGGATAACGGGCATTTTCAATATGATCATAGTATTTCACAAAAAGATGATGATGATTAAAGTATGCGGCCCAGCCGCTTTCATTGGATGTGCCGAACTTCGCGGGCTGTTTCGTATCCGGGTGATGCTTAAGAAGCATGAATTTGTTCCCGAGAGACATCCGCGGATCCCTGAGTTTTGTATAAGGCCAGAATACCAGAAGCCGGTTAGGAAGCAGCCCTGTATCTTTTTCTGTATGGGGTACGACCTCTTTTCCCCCGGTTGCCATTGCAGATATGCTCCAGACAGACAGCTCTACCGGCAATAAGCCTGTATTGGTCAATCTATGAAGCACTCTGACTCTGCTGTTATTGGGTGAAAGGGTGATCTCCATTTCTTTCCTGATTTTTGTTGACTCTTCTACCCTCTGGATGGTTTTAATGCCATTGGGAATTTCCTCCCGGCTGACCGGTGAGTTATCAGGTTCATACGTCCTTTGCCTGTCTTCCGGGCTATGCCACAGCCGGTGTCCGCCATAGATCCTCCACTCATCTCCTCCCTGCAATCCCAGCGTTGATTCAATCTCACACATCTCATTTTCCTGCCCCGTAAAACCGTACCGGATGATCCTGGGGCCGACATCCATGGTAACTATCAGGTCAACAATACCATTTGTTATCTCTATGCAATTGTCCCAGCCGCTATAAGAAATCTTGTTTATCGTTACGTTTGCCATAGAATTGCTCCGGTATAATTTTTTTTTATCAATTATACCTCTTTTTAATCCACATTTCATTAACCACTTGTTCACAGCAAAACATTATAAGAATCAGGAACTTCTAAAAAGTGAACTTTTTGCTTGACATATACAACATATTGTGGTTTAATCTTCTGGAACCTCAAAATAGAGTATAAATAATAATCATGGAGGAATACAGATTTTGGGGCTCTAATAGAATATATAAGTGTTTAATTTATTACAAAAATAAATAATATTATAAATAAATTTTATATTTGGGAGGAGTTATGGAGGAAATGATAGCTGCTAAAATCAGTTTAAGCCAGAGTGCATCAAAGGTCCTTGAAAAGAGATACCTGACAAGAAATGAAGAAGGGAATGTTGTAGAAACTCCTGAGCAGCTTTTCAGGAGGGTTGCGGAAGCCGTTGCATCTGTTGAGATGAACCATGGCAAGTCAGAGGCAGAGATCAATTATCTTGAGGACAAGTTCTACGAAATGATGGCAACATTAAAATTCCTTCCTAACAGTCCCACACTTATGAATGCCGGCAAGAAACTCGGACAGCTTTCTGCATGTTTTGTTCTGCCCGTTGAGGATAAGATGGACTCAATTTTTGAGGCAGTAAAAAATGCGGCATTGATCCATAAATCCGGCGGGGGCACCGGCTTTTCATTCTCTAGCCTGAGGCCGAAAGGAGATATTGTCGGTTCAACAAAGGGTGTTTCATCCGGCCCGATTTCTTTTATGACTGTATTTGACTCTGCCACGGAAGCAATAAAGCAGGGTGGCACGAGGAGGGGGGCCAACATGGGAATGCTCCGTATTGACCATCCTGATATCCTTGATTTTATTTCTGCTAAGGACAATGACTCCAAACTCAATAATTTTAATCTTTCTGTTGCGGTAACAGACCCATTTATGAAGGCAATTGAAAAAAACGAAGAGTACGACTTAATAAATCCTCATACGAACAGGCCTGTTCAGAAGCTTCAGGCGAGGAAGGTATTTAATAAGATTGTGAACCATGCCTGGAAGAACGGCGAACCTGGGATCGTTTTTATTGACAGAATGAATAAGGGCAATCCTACCCCTGCTGTTGGGGAAATAGAGAGCACAAACCCGTGTGGAGAGCAGCCGCTTCTGTCATATGAGTCATGTAATCTGGGGTCGATCAACCTGGCGGAATTCGTTACCGAAAACAGTGCCTCATTCAGCTCAAGTCCTGCTGGAATTAAGTATGGAGAAAATATAGACTGGGACTCCCTCAGGAAAACCGTACATCGGGCAGTCCATTTTCTTGATAATGTAATTGTTATCAATAAATATCCGCTTAAGAAAATAGAGGAATCAACAAAGTCAAACAGGAAGATAGGGCTCGGTGTTATGGGGTGGGCAGATATGCTGATAAAACTTGGCATTCCCTATAACTCGGATGAGGCGTCAAAACTTGCAGGCCATATAATGGGTTTTATTCAGACCGAGAGCAAGAAGAGCTCTTCAGGATTGGCTGAGGAGAGAGGTTCGTTCCCGAATTTTGAAATGAGTATATATAAGAATAAAATGAAAATGAGAAACGCGACCACAACCACCATTGCGCCGACTGGAACACTTTCAATAATTGCGGCCTGTTCAAGCGGTATAGAGCCCTTATTTGCGGTAGCTTTTGTACGTAATGTTATGGAAGGTACAAAACTCTATGAAGTCAATCCTGTTTTTGAGAAGATGGCAAAAGAGAAAGGGTTCTGGAGCCGTGAGCTTATAGAGGAGATTTCTGAAAAGGGGAGCCTGCAGGATATTGATGAAGTCCCCGATGATGTCAAAAAAGTGTTTATAACGGCACATGATATATCGCCCCTTGATCATATCAGGATGCAGGCGGCCTTCCAGAAGAACGTTGACAATGCGGTTTCAAAAACAGTCAACTTCCCGCATAACGCCTGCCCGAAAGACATTGAGGATGTGTATTTTATGGCTTATGGACTTGGCTGCAAGGGAGTAACTGTCTACCGGGACGGTTCAAGAGAGGAGCAGGTTTTATCAACAGGACAAACAGCGAAGAAGGATACTGTCGAGGAAACAGTTCCGGTCCATAAAATAACCCCGAGAAAAAGGCCGGACGTTATCAAAGGGACAACAAGGCTGATGAAAACAGGCTGCGGACACCTGTACGTGACAATCAATGAAGATGGAGACGGCAATCTTTTTGAACTGTTTACCCAGATGGGAAAGGCAGGAGGCTGTGCTGCAAGCCAGTCAGAGGCGATCGGGAGGCTTATAAGCCTTGCCCTGAGAAGCAATATAGAACCTGTTGAAATTGAGAAACAGCTCAGGGGAATAAGCTGTCATAGCCCTGCCTGGGCAAGCGGTGGTAAGATAGCATCATGCTCCGACGCGTTATCCAAGGCCCTTGAACGGTATCTTGAAGAAGGGAATAAAAGCAACGGCAATGGCAACGGCAATGGATCAAGCCCTGAAGATAAAGAGGTAATATCAAACCCGAAGAAGACTGCAGTGATGTTCGGAGCGTGCGCCGAGTGCGGCGGTGCTGTTGAGCATGAAGGCGGATGCGCTGTCTGCAGGGACTGTGGGTTTACGAAGTGTGCTTAATTAAGTAGATTTAAAGAGGTATTTTGAATACCTCAATGAATATTGACAAGAAAGATTAGTTATGATATAGTTTTGAATGCAGTATAGGGTATCATTCACAGAATATAGTTTATTTGAGAAGGCTCTGCTGTAATTGCAGGGCCTTTTGTAATTATCAGGACTGTGATGACAATAGAAAAGATTTAATGATAACCATGAAACAAAAAATTAAAGACATAGTTGACATCCAGATCGGTTACCAGTTTCGAAAAAAAATTGAGACCGTTACTAACGGAACACATGCAATTATACAGATGAGAGACTTTGATGATAATAAAAGTTTGAATAATAGAGGATTGAGCCGGGTACAACTGGCTGAAGTGGCTGACAGATAT
>JBDLIC010000023.1:0-30313 GCA_039715075.1 Nitrospirota bacterium | reverse complement strand
ATCCTTTTCTGAGAGATGACCGCTGAAAGCTGATAGCTATAAGGAGATATAAAATGGCTAAACTGACTATTGCGGACCTGAAAAAAATAAAGGACAAACAGCAGGCAACTTTCAACCTCAGGGAAGGCGGCAACAGGGCAAAGGTGACCGTCCATATGGGCACCTGCGGAATTGCCGCAGGGGCAAGAGCAATTATGACGGCACTTATGGATGAAATGGAGCAGGCAAAGGTAGAAGATGTGATCACTACCACCTCAGGATGTGCCGGTCTGTGTGCACGCGAACCGATGATGACGGTTGAACTGCTGAATAAACCGCCGGTCAAATACGGCGACGTGACCGTAGATAAGCTGAAAGAAATATTCCAGGAGCATGTAATGGGCGGCAACCCCGTAGAAAAATATGTTCTTGTTGTCGGGAGTGAAACAACGTATTAACTGCAAAGGGGCCAAGGGGTCCAGGATTCAAGGGGTCAAGGGGAAAAACTACCCTCGAACCCTTGAATCCTTGAATCCTCGAACCCTGTTTTTTTAGGAGATATAATGGAAAAATATCGTGCTAATTTACTCATGTGTGCCGGGACAGGTTGTGTCGCGTGCGGAACTCCGAAGGTAACGGATGCCTTAAAGGAAGAACTCGAAAAGAACGGGCTTGCAGAGGAAATAAAGATCGTTCTTACGGGCTGCAACGGTTTTTGCGCAGAAGGCCCTGTCATGCTTGTCTATCCTGAAAACATCTTTTACCAGAAGCTGACCGTAGCGGAAGTGCCTAAACTGGTGGAGGAGCATTTCCTGAAGGGACGGCCCTATGAAAAACTGATGTTCAAAGAGCCGGAGAAGAAGACCGCGGTCCCCCTGATGAAAGACATTCCTTTCTTCAAGCACCAGGTACTCAGGGTCTTGAGGAACAAAGGAATGCTCGATCCGGAAAGCCTGGACGAATACATTGCACGTGACGGTTATTTGGCCGCAGGCAAAGCCCTTACCGAAGTGACATCAGAAGACATTATAAAAGTCATTAAAGATGCCGGTATCAGGGGACGCGGAGGAGCAGGTTTCCCCACCGGTTTAAAGTGGGAATTCGCATCAAAGTCCCAGGCTGACCAGAAGTACATGCTCTGTAACGGTGATGAGGGAGACCCCGGCGCCTTTATGGACAGGTCTGTCATGGAGGCAGACCCCCACTCTGTAATAGAAGGAATGCTCATCGGCGCAAAGGCGATAGGCTCAAGCCATGGTGTCATATATGTCAGGGCCGAATATCCCCTTGCCGTATCACGCCTCCAGAAGGCCATCAACGACTGCCTGGAAGCCGGCCTTCTGGGAGACGATATCCTTAACAGCGGTTTCACTTTTAATTTAGAAATATACCTGGGTGCAGGCGCCTTTGTATGCGGTGAAGAGACGGCGCTCATGCGCTCAATAGAAGGAAAGCGTGGAATGCCGAGGCCGAGACCGCCCTTCCCCGCCCATAAGGGACTCTGGGACAAACCGTCTGTCCTCAATAACGTTGAGACACTGGCACAGATTGCTCCCACCATACTGAACGGCGCCGAGTGGTACAGATTACTGGGCACTGAAAAGAGCGCAGGGACAAAGGTATTTGCTATTACCGGAGATATTAAAAATGTCGGCCTTGTAGAAGTACCGATGGGGACACCCCTTCGGACCATTATCTATGATATCGGCGGCGGGATAAACAAGAAAAAGAAAAAGTTTAAGTCCGTACAGATGGGAGGGCCGTCTGGAGGATGTATTCCTGAAAGTCTTCTCGATACACCGGTCACATACGAAGATATCGTCAAGACCGGCGCAATCATGGGCTCGGGCGGCATGGTGGTCATGGATGAGGATACCTGCATGGTGAGTACGGCAAAATTCTTCCTGGAATTTACAGCTGATGAATCCTGCGGGAAATGCACACCCTGCAGAGTCGGTACACAGGTAATGCTTGATATGCTGACCGATATTACTGAGGGCCGCGGCAAAGAAGGTGATATTGAAACACTTGAGGACCTCAGCCGTGATATTATTGCAACGTCCCTGTGCGGACTTGGCCAGACAGCGCCCAACCCTGTTCTGTCAACCATCAGATATTTCAGGCATGAATATGAGGCGCATATTAAAGAGAACTGGTGCCAGGCCGGGATCTGCAGAGACCTCTGTTCATTCGATATAGTTGAAGAACTCTGTAAGGGATGCGGGGCATGTTTAAGGGGATGTCCGCAGAAGGCGATCACAGGGGAAAAGAAAAAGCCCCACAGGATTATCCAGGAACTATGTATACAATGCAGAACCTGCTATGACGTATGCAAGTTCGGTTCAATAAAGATAGGCCCTGCCATACCTAAGGACGAACCGGAGCCGGCAACAAAAGACGGGGGGGTAAAATAATGTTGAACTTGACGATAAACGGAAAAGAGATAACGGCAAAAGAAGGCGATACAATCCTCGAAGCCGCAATGCAGAACGGCATATATATACCAAACCTCTGCTATGACAAGAGACTCAGGCCCTACGGCGGTTGCAGGCTGTGTATCGTAGAGGTCGAGGGACAGGCACGTCTGTTTGCGGCATGCTCCACCCCGGCTACTGACGGAATGCTTATTCATACGGATACTCCGAAACTCAGGAAACAGCGCCAGACAGTTATTGAACTCCTCCTGGTCCACCACCCTCTTGACTGCCCTGAATGCGACAAGGCAGGTGAGTGCGACCTTCAGGACCTTGCGTATGAATACGGAAAACCGGAGACCCGGTTTATAAGACACAGAAAAGAAGCGGCATCCGATGTCAGGGGCCCGCTGATCGAACTTACATCAAGGCGCTGCATCTTATGCGGCAAATGCGTAAGAATATGCCGGGACCACCAGGGCAGAGGCGCCCTGGGCCTTATCGGCAGGGGGTTCTCCACAGTAGTCCAGCCGGCCTTTGGTGAAATTCTCGAATGCGATTACTGCGGCCAGTGTCTTGACATCTGCCCTACAGGCGCGATACTGAGCAAGCCCTTTAAATTCACATCACGTTCATGGTTCCTGGAGGAAAAGAGCACCATATGCCCGTTCTGCGGTGTCGGCTGTACACTCCACCTCGGACTCAGAGAAGGGAAAATACTAAGGTCCAGAGGAAAACAGGGGACCGGTGTTAATGACGGAAACCTGTGCGGAAGGGGCAGGTTCGGCATCGACTACATTTACAGTGATAACCGGCTCAAGACACCCCTGATAAAAAAGAGCGATGAGTTTCACAGTGTGTCCTGGGAAGAGGCACTGAATTATATTTCAGACAATATAAACGAGCTGCTGAAAAAGGGCGGGCCGGACTCAATAGGAGCAATAGGTTCTCCAAGATGCACGAATGAAGACAACTATGTTTTCCAGAAGTTCATGAGAAAGATTGTCGGCACAAACAATATTGATTCATCCGCTGCCTTTGGTTACGCGAGGGTCCAGAAAGTATGGGAAAAATCATTCGGCAAACCAAACCATCCCATAAGCCTTGATGCCCCTCTCGGCAAAGATGTAATTCTGGTCCTCGAGTCTGACATCAGCCTGACCCATCCTGTGTTCGGACTGAATATCCTGCAGGCCGGGAGAGAAGGATCACAGCTCATTGTTGCAGACTCACGGGAGTCAAAATTAACGAAACACAGTGCAGAGTGGCTCGGCATAAAAGACGGAACGAGTGTTGCGCTATTGAACGGAATCATGAAGGTGCTCATCGATAAAGGGCTTTATGATAAAGAGGCGGCATCTAAAATTCCTGAATTCTCATCACTTCAGTCAATGCTCGAAAAATATACTGCCGATAAAGTATCACAGATCACCGGTATCGCTGAAGAAGATATTATAGCCACAGCAGAGACACTCGGTAATGCCGGAAGCAGGATGATCACACTTTCTGTAAGCACCTCGGAAAACACAAAGGGCCTGGACACTGTTCTTGCTGCAGCAAACCTGGTCAACCTGCTAGGGGACGGACCGGATACTCTCCAGATTCCTGCGGAATACTCGAATACATACGGTATGTATCATATAGGAGTACGTCCGGCTTCAGAGACACATGACAAAGGTATCCAGGAAATGTTTTATACGGACAATAACCTTAGTGCCCTTTACATAATGGGAGAAGATCCTGTCACCACCTTTCCTGACAGCACTCAGATAATCAACAAAATGAAATCTCTGGATTTTCTTGTTGTACAGGACATTTTCATGACCGAAACCGCCAAGCTAGCAAATGTAGTTCTTCCGGCAACCAGCTGGGGAGAAAAAGACGGGACCTTCACAAATGCCGAGGGGAAAGAGCAGAAAGTATTTAAACTAACGGACCCGACCGGCCAGGCAATTCCTGACTGGATGATACTGAAGAACCTTGCCCTCTCAATGGGAAAAGAAATGAAATTGAGAAGCCTGCTCTCCGTTCAGGAAGAGATAAAGAACAGTCCCCCTGCACCGTCTCAGGCTTCCGGAGATAAATCATTCAATCCTGTTGAATACATTCCTGTTGAAGGAACTGACAGCAACTTCCCGTTCAACCTCGTCATCAGGGACGTGCTCCAGCATTCCGGCAGCATGTCGACAAGCTCAGAATCACTTGACCTTGTTATATCTGAAGCTCTGCTGGAGATAAATGAAAAAGACGCCAAACAATACGGGATCATGGACAACAGCCATGTAAAGATCGCTTCAAAGCAGGGCTCGGTCTTCCTTAAGGCCATGCTTTCAGAAGAAGTCCCGGAGGGTACAGTTTTTGTGCCGGCGCATTTCCCTCATGCAAAAATTAACAACCTGACGCATATGCCGGAAAATGGCGAGTCTCCGATTATTGCAGTGAAGATAGAGGCGGTGTAGCCCGGTCGAATCGACCCTCGTGAGACCCGACTCGGGAATCCAGTCTTTCCCGCAAGTTCTGGATGCCCGATTACTGACTTCGGGCATGACAAAAATAAAAAACAGCAGTTTATACACAGACACTATTTATGGGGCTTTAGTAATATGAATGACCTGACTGTAAAGGACTGATAATTTTTCAGTGATAATCTGCCATACAATTTTATTGTCAATGCCAAAGTACTCATGAGATAAAATGTTCCTGAAATCCTTGATTGTTCTCCAGTCAATTTCAGGATGATTTTTCTTAAGTTCTGCAGAAACACGGCCTGCAGCTTCGCCAATTATCTCCAGCTCCCTTATTGTTGCAGAATAAGTTTTCCTGTCTTTGACAAATGATTCAAACTCCACGTCTTTTATGAAATTTCTGATGGCCTTCACGGAGTCAATAATATCATTTAAATATAATTCGTCATTTCTCTCAGACATAGATTATCTCTTTTTGTACATTGTCTTTTACTGCAGGCTTTATGCACGATTCAATGCCGAGGTCTATTTTCATTTTTAAATTATCTTCAAAAAAATGAAGCAGTTTAAAATAGTTGTCAGCTCTGTTGTCATCAGACAGTTCAACAGCAATGTCAACATCACTGTCTTCCCTAGCATCACCCCTAGCATAACTACCGAACAATCCGATCTTAATGACTCCGAGCTGTTCCTGCAATTCTTTTTTGTGGGCTTTGATAAAGTTAATTATTTCGTTTTTTGTCATAACCGGCACCTTTAATAATTAAGAGTATCATTTTATTAAAACAATTATACTCATATTATAAAAAACATTCATTTAAAAAATCGCTTTTTATACTTGATTTAATTTGAACAGAAAAATCGGGAAGCAGGGAACATTTTTTTGCATTTTTCAACTTTCTCAGAATCGAGTCGTACCGACCTGAAAATTCCGGGGACCTTAAATCTGCCTTGGGCATCACATAAAATGTACCGTTTTCATTAGAACTGAATAGAGACAATAAGTATAGGTTAATAGGTGTGGTAGTCGAGAAAAAGAAACGGTATCGGTAATATTTGTCATACTTAACAAAAATTTTAAAATCGCTGGAAAAACACTGATAATGTCTACTGCATCATCAATTCTTTAACTTTCCCCAAAATCAAACCCGGCAGTGAATCCCTGTTATCTGGAGTCACCGCATATATCTCAATATCTCCCCTGCTTTTTATCCCATGAATAAAATCATCACCGCCGAGTGTGACCGTTCCTATAACAATATTGGGCGAATCAAGGGCCTCTGTTGCCGCCCTTTTAAAAACTTCTGAGAAGCATTCCATCTTGCCGATCTCATCAAGGATGATGATATTACGGTTTGCCGGTTTGATAGATGGTACAGCAATGGTCTCTATATTTTCGATACTTACCCCGTACCGCCTTATGTGAAAATCAGATTTAATATCCTGATGGGCAAGGTATCCTTTTTTTCCGTCAATGGTCTTCATTAAAAAACCGGCCCTATTTCCGCCTATCCTCTCCTCTTCTGTAAAAAAACCATTGGCGGGATGATCAAGATTCTGAATCACCCTTTTTATAACAGTTGTCTTGCCCGATGACGGGGCGCCTGTCAGCAAAATGTTTTTCTTCATTTGATGTGCAGGAAACCGGACTCAATTATTTTCATCGCGCAATTTCGATGAAATTATTCCGGCTATTTCCTCCTGATCAGGTTTATTACAATCTATAGTCAGCTCTGCATATTTATTGTAAAGGACCTGCCTTTCATCAAACAGGTCCCGGAATGTCTGTGTTTCAGCTCTGGCAATACCTCTTGTCTCAAAATTGTGTATCCGCCTCCGGATCTCTTCAAACTCCACTTCCAGGAACACTATGTTTGATATGCTCTGCAAATGGGACATCGCCCTTTCACTGTAGACCGCGCTCCCCCCGGTCGCGATTACATGATTGCCTATATTGATCTTGAGGATCTCCTCTTCTTCAATTTCCCTTAGATTAAGATAATCACTCCCGTCGATTATTTCCTGCAGTGATTTCTGCCGGTTAATCTGTATCAGCACATCAGTATCTATAAAACCGAATGACATGATTTTCGCCAGTATGATCCCGACCGTACTCTTTCCAGCTCCAGGCATTCCTATGAGTGTAATATTCGATTTCATTTCCTGTTTATTGCTATGTATAGCACATGCCCTCCCCTGCGCGGTCTCTTCCTGTTAAAGGAAAACCCGTTATCAGCAAGCCGTCTTTCAAAGGCCCTGTCCGGGTCTTCAGACCAGACAGCAAACACACCGCCAGGCAGCAGGGCCAGCCCGCTCAGCTTCAGGGCAGCATTACCATACAGATACTCACCCCTGTCTCCGGCTGCCTCAAACGGCCCCTCATAGAGATCCAGAATAATAGCATCAAAGCGCGCGTCTCCACCTTTCGTTGCAGCTTTCTTTATCACAGATGCCACATCTGCAATCTCGACCTTTACCCTGGGGTCATCAGCTGCCCTGCCGGTCAGGTGGGCAATAGGCCCCCGGCACCATTTGACCACTGCCGGGTTAAGTTCAGCCACAACAAGCCGGGCATCTTTGGGGAGGTTATCCAGGGCAGCCCTCAGCGTATAGCCCATCCCCAGTCCGCCGATAAGCACCCTCGGGCGCTTTCCATTATCCATGGAATTGCAGGCCAGCTCCGAAAGCGCTATCTCGGACCTGTTGGCAGAGGAGTTCATCAATACACGGCCGGCAATAGTTATAAGAAAATCCGTCTCTCCCCTTTGGCGCAGTTCAAGAAGCCCCTCATCAGTATCAACACTATCAATAATCTGCCAGGGTCTGGCCATCTTAAATCGTCCATTGATTAAATGTAATCAGGTTTATTCTTAAATTCAGCATAATAATCAATTATTGCCTGAACGGCTTAAACAGGTACTCAAGGCCATTAACCTTGATTTCATAAACACTCCGTAGCATATCACCAAGTGCACCTTCAGGAAAACCTTTCCGGTAAAACCAGAGCACATATGCTTCAGGAAGATCAATAAGGCGGACACCTGCATATTTCCCAAAAGGCATTTTTGCCTCAGCCAGTTTCAGCATATATTTACGATCAGGATAAACTGATGCCCCTGAGTCTTGATCTTCGGAATTCATAATATATTTCTCCAATCCAAGAGCTATCTTATTGAAAAGTATATATAAATTCACTCTCATTAGCAAGAATAAAAACATACATAGAACCACGCTTGTTAGAGGAAATATAAGGAAATCCTTAAATCAGAGCAGATAATATTCTACTACATCTTCACACAAACTTGAGAAGCTTACCCAGTACTGTTAACGCAACCCCTCCTAACTTCTCCACATTATCTTTAAATAATACAAGCTTGTCGTTCTGCGATTCGGCGCTTCTAACAATATCAATAAGTTGCTTAAAATGTTCCTTGTCTACCTTTTCTGGCAATATGTCAGTAATTTCATCTATGGTAAGCGGTGTCAATTTGGCCAGCTCGCCGGCAAGCTGATCATCAGTTAAGTTTGCCTCGTCTGTAAAATCGTATCCCATTACTTTACCCCTCCTTTATCAGATTCTTCATTAGTATCACCTTTTACTTTTCCTATTATTTCAATAAACTTTGAAATTCCATCATTAGCCTTTTCAGCAGTTTTTAGCGCCTTTGCAGCCTTATCACTCAACCCAACTGCAGAGGTTATTATTTTCTTCTGTGCCTTAAGCAAACCGACTTTTTGTGATATCTCGTCTCTCTGCTCCACAAGTTTAACAGCAGACGCAAGATATCCTTTAATAGCAGCGCTGCCCCGTTGAAGGTCAGCATAGCTTTCACGTAATTGGTCAAGAACATATCTTTCCTGTTCATTAAGAGGACCGATAAGTGATTTGCGCTTTTTGTTGATCTGCTCCTGTGCTGCTTTGGAAAAATCAATCAATACCATTCCAAGCTTGGCCTTTTCTTTTGATGACAACTTTTCCAACGCTTCCCTTACGGACTTATTTACATCATTGTCACTGATCCCGCTAATTTGCACGCTGTCTATCCAATCACGACTGGCAAGTTTATAAGCAACATCCAGATCTGCCCGGAATTGTTTGCTATTTTTCCCTGTCCCCTCTATTAAATTTGATAGAAACTGAGGAATCCACTTTTCTTCCATAAACCTGTCCACATCATTTCGTATTTGCTCATAATACAGATGAACAAATTTCTCATGAGATGTATGCATCTCAGTAATTTGACTATCAACTATTTCTGCCAGTTCTACTGTCTGCTTTGGTACGGAAACACATCCAACTGTCACAATTAATAAGCAAACCAGAATGGATCGTATTGCTAAACTCATCATTGAGCCTCCTCTTTAAATTAGGTGATTTTCCATTGACATCTTCATTTTCTGTCTTCTGGGCTGTATACCCTGTTTTTCAATGTCAAATACAATTATTATTGTATTGTTATAACAATGTTTTTCTAAAAACAGAAATATTCTTTTTAAGTATAATGAAAATAATCACTGCAAGCCTGGAACAATAATATCAGGAACCTATACACTTTACAATAAAAAAATCGATTTAATGATAGGAAGGAAATTATGACCCAATTCAGTGCGATGGTAAAATGTCATTAATTAGAGATTTCCAATAAAAAGTAATTCTCATAAACTTATTACATTATTTCATAAGAAATTCCGGAGAATTCTGTGTTTAGATAATTAAATAATTTTATAATATTCTATGACAGGCAATCATGTTAAACTCGATGAAAAAATATACCCAGGTGGACATTTCAGGAGATGTGGGTCTCAGAATATGGAGTACAGAACCGGAAGAGCTTTTCAGTAATGCTGCCGGGGGAATGTATGACCTTATTACAGATGCTTCCGGAATAAAAGAAACGGAGAAACAAAGCATTATTCTCGTTTCCAATAACACGGAGGACCTTCTGGTTAAGTGGCTTAATGAGCTTGTATTTCTTTTTGATGCATACAGGTTCGTAGGGATAACATACGATATTAAACTGGAGCACATGCAAAAACCTGATGATACGGGGGATGAACAATACGATGCCATTAAATTAAAAGCAGACATCTCAGGCGGCATATTCAACCAGGAAAGTAACGAACGCAGGCTTCTTATAAAAGCTGCAACATATCATGACCTTTCAGTTAAAAAGACCGGTTCCGGATGGGAAGCCGTGGTAGTTTTTGATATATGAAAAAAGAAGAATCAAGGGTTCAAGGATTAAAGCGATTAAAAAAGCATTTTCACTCACACTGCCCCCGGTCCCTTGAACCCTTTTAATAGATAATCACAATAACATATAATTAACTTGAAGATAGTATTAGTAAATAAATCATCATGTCCATGAATAAACTCAGAAGAATAGACAGCTCAAGGATAGAAATCCCCGACGACTACAGAAGTGGGATGAGGACAAACGGGATTATCTATGTTGACAAAACTCTTGAAAAGAACCTCGAATCAAAATCAGTTGATCAGGTCGCAAACGTGGCGACATTGCCGGGTATTGTCGGCTCATCTCTTGCAATGCCTGACATACACACAGGGTACGGCTTTACTATCGGGGGAGTGGCTGCGTTTGACCTGGACAGCGGAATCATATCTCCCGGTGGTGTCGGATATGACATAAACTGCGGGGTGAGGTTACTGAGGACCGAGCTCGAAAAACAGGAGGTCATGCCAAAGATAAAAGACCTTATAGAGGGCTTCTACAGGGACATACCAACAGGTGTCGGCTCAAAGGGAAAACTGAAGCTTAATGCAAAGGAACATAAAAAGGTCCTTTCAAGGGGCTCCCAATGGGTTGTTGAACAGGGACTCGGCGACTCTGGAGACATTGAGCATACAGAGTCACAGGGGTGCATGGAAGGAGCAGACCCGGAGCTGATAAGTAAAAAAGCATTTGAACGCGGAAGCAGACAGCTCGGCACCCTGGGCTCGGGAAATCATTTCACCGAGATCCAGTACGTTGACGAAATATACGATGAAAACATTGCAAACAGCCTGGGTTTCTTTAAGAAACAGATTGTCGTGATGATCCATACCGGTTCACGCGGCTTCGGCCATCAGGTCTGTACCGATTACCTTGAAGTAATGCAGAAGGCCGCCAGGAAATACAGCATTGAACTGCCTGACAGGGAGCTTGCATGCGCCCCGTTTAATAGTCCTGAGGCAAGAGATTATATGGCATCAATGAAGGCTGCTGCCAATTATGCGTGGGCAAACAGGCAGCTTATTATGCACTGGGTGAAGGAGTCTTTTCTGCGGGTTTTTAATGCCGGGCCAGCCTCACTGGGAATGAGCCTTGTATATGATGTTGCACATAATATTGCCAAAGTCGAAGAACATGTTGTGTCAGGGAAACCAAGGAAACTTGTCGTCCACCGTAAAGGTGCAACAAGGGCCTTCCCTGCAGGTCATAATGAACTTCCCGATGTTTATAAAAATATCGGACAGCCTGTTATAATACCCGGCGACATGGGAAGGGCATCGTATGTGTTAATCGGTACTGAGAGGGGAATGCAGGACTCCTTCGGCTCCACCTGCCACGGCGCAGGAAGGGTCATGTCACGGCACCAGGCAATAAAAAAGGCCAAAGGACGGGCAATCTGGAGAGAAATGGAAGATAAAGGTATAATTGTAAGGGCAACCGGCAGAGACACTCTTGCAGAAGAGATGCCCGAAGCATACAAAGATGTATCAAATGTTGTTGATGTTGTCCAGAGCGCCGGATTATCAAAAAAGGTTGCAAAGCTCAGACCTCTTGGAGTAATAAAAGGATAATAAGTTGAAAAATGAGAAACTCAAAATAGGCAGAATCCCTTATGCCAATCTGTTCCCGATATTTTACTATCTCGACAGGGAATGTTCCAATTCAAAGTACAGATTCATCAGCGGTGTCCCCTCGAAGCTCAACAGAATGCTGCGTAAAGGGGAACTCGATATCAGTCCGTCTTCATCCATAGAGTATTTAAGGAATAAAAATAAATACGTCATACTCCCCTGGCTTTCCGTAAGCGCTGCAGGTCCGATCTACAGTGTACTGCTCTTTTCAAAAATTCCCCTTGAGGAACTGAACGGAAAGACAATCGCTGTATCATCTGATTCCGAAACCTCCGTTGCACTCTTAAAGATCATTCTAAAGGAGTTTTATTCATTAAAATGCAGATTCAAACCGACAGACCTTCGGAGCATAAAAAACATCTTCACAGATTACACGGCAGTCCTCCACATCGGAGATACGGCAATGAAGGAAGCAAAGAAGCAGAGAGCACCGTATGTATATGATCTCGGAGAATTATGGGATAAATACACAGGTCTTCCATTTGTATATGCCCTCTGGGTGGTGAGGAAAAAGATTGCTTTAGAGAAAAAAGATTTAATCCTTGAGTTCTCATCGGACCTGATAAATGCAAAGAAGTTTGCGGACAGGAAGCTGGCTTTAATCTCAAAGGAAGCCCCGCAAAATAAATGGCTTACTCCAAAGGAACTGCTCAATTACTGGAAAATAATATCATACGATTTCAGTGACAAGCACTTTGAAGGACTCCGGCTGTTTGAGAAGTATATAAACAAGTACAGTTTAAAACGCATAGGTTAGATTAACCACCTCGGCAATAATCTGCATTTTGCATCCAAGAAAATATAACCCTTTCTTATAGATTATATAAATAAAAAGAAAACCAAAAGCTACGACAGAATTGCCTGATACATGATTTCGCCTTTATAGGTATTAAGGGCGCTTTTGAGGGGAGTGTCGGTTGTTGCCGATTTTTCTATACCGTTTCCCGATAGCATCCGGATATATTCGATAGTCCTGTTTGTAAGAGCCAATGTTGAAGTCCTGGGGTACGCGCCCGGCATGTTGGCAACAGTATAGTGTATCACGCCGTCCACGGTATATATGGGATCATCATGCGTCGCAGGCTTTGTGGTTTCAACGCACCCGCCCTGGTCAACCGATACATCAACGATAACCGAGCCTTTTTTCATTTTTGATACAAGCTCCCTGGTGACCAGTTTCGGGGCCTTCGCACCGGTCACCAGGACAGCGCCTATCAGCACATCCGTATTTATCACTTCTTCCTCAATATTCTCTTTAGTTGAGATGACCGCCCTGACCCTTTCGTGGTAAACCTCCTTGACACGCTTCAGCTTTTCTATGCCCCTGTTAATGACGGTTACCTGCGCACCCATGCCATATGCAACCTTCAGGGCACTCATGCCCACAACACCTGCACCCAGAATAAGGACCCGCGCAGGGGAAACCTCTCCGGTGCCAGGGACGAGTATTCCTGAGCCGCCATGGACTTTCTGCAAATAGTACGCAGCAACAATCGGGGCCATCTTTCCGGCGATTTCGCTCATGGGGACCAAGAGAGGCAATGTATCGTTTATTTCAGTTGTCTCATAAGCAAATCCTGCAATATTTTTTTCGAGCAGCAGACTGGTAAGTCCGGGATTGGAGGCAAGATGGAGGAAAGTAAACAATGCCTGTCCGTTTCTGAAAAGCTCATATTCCGAAGGGAGCGGCTCTTTCACTTTGATTATGAGATCGGATTCATTGAACAGATGCAGGGTGTCAGATATTTCGGCACCTGCTCCGGCATAGTCTTCATCGGCAAAACCACTGCCGGCACCGGCTGATTTTTCAACGATCACCCTGTGGCCGTCATTTACAAGTTCCCTCACACCCGGAGGTGTTACAGAAACCCTGTACTCATGTTCCTTTATTTCCCTGGGCACGCCAATTATCATTAGGGTCTATATTACATAAAACAGCCGGGCAATTTCATCAACTAATAACAAGCAGCCGGAAATTAATCTTGATTAATCAAAATCAGGAAATATCTTCACTTCAAACGGCTTCCCGTCATCGAGTGTCTGATTTGCGGTCAGGATACCGCCTTCCACATAGGAGATACTGAATTTCCCAAACCCCTCCCGCACCAGGCTCTGTGCATCAGAGGGACATCCCCCTTCACAGCCGGCGACACCTCTGATCATCCGGGGGATAAGCCTGCTAATTTCAAGGGGCAACAGATCAACACCAAACTGTTTACCAAAATCCATTATGTTCTCAGTTACCTGGGCCACATCAAATCTGTGCGGGTTATCAATATTAATACTTAACGACTCCTTATTAATGCTTACATCAATATCCATGAACACCTCCAGGATTTATAAAATTATATAGCAGTTTTATTTCAGACGCCTTTCATTGCTGTTTTAAAAGCCCCTGATGTATCCCCTTTTCTCAAGCATATGCTTCTGCAATTTCCCTAATGCTTCTCCCCTGTGGCTTAACACATTCTTTTCATTATCATTCATTTCAGCAAAAGTTCTGTCGTGCCCTTTCGGAAAAAAGACCGGGTCATATCCAAAACCATTCATTCCTCTTGACTCTGTCCCGATCGTCCCCTCAACATAACCGGTAAATGTTTCAACTTCACCCTGCGAAGCCATTGCAATACAGCAGACAAACCGTGCCTCCCTTTTGCCCGACGGAACCGCTGCCATCTCTTTTAACAGCTTTTCCAGGTTGGCTCTGTCATCAGCAGACTCTCCCGCATAACGAGCAGAGAACACCCCCGGCTCTCCATTGAGTGCTTCCACTTCAAGCCCTGAATCATCAGCAAGGGCCGTCATTCCCGTACACTTTGATACATATAACGCCTTCTTAACAGCATTGGCCTCAAAAGTGTCTCCGTCTTCCACGACTTCACCGTAATCCGGAAAATCATCAAGCGTGTATATCCTGGATACGGTTCCCATCACCCCGAATATCTTTTTTATCTCTTCAACTTTTTTCCTGTTTTTTGTTGCAAGAACTATATCCATCTCTACCTCAATTATATTCAAATAAAACCTGAAAGGCCTGCAAGCGGGAAACAATAAGATTCACGTATTATAACATTCCATAAAGGGGGATTGCCATTCTTCTCTGTAAGCAAGGGCATATGGCAATATGCCCCTACAATTTAATTTTAGAAGCTAGTTTAATGGCCTCGACCATGCTTGAAGGGCTCGCCGTATTTTTCCATGCTATGTCAAAGGCCGTACCATGATCAGGAGATGTCCTTATGAAAGGCAGTCCCACTGTAGCATTCACTCCGGTATCAAATGCAAGCATCTTGAAGGGTATTAAGCCCTGGTCGTGGTACATGCAGACAACCATGTCAAAGTCACCGTTATATGCCCTGTGGAAAACAACGTCCGGCGGATATGGGCCGGAAACGTCCATTCCGGTTTTCTGTGCGATTTTAATTGCAGGTATTATTGAATCCAATTCTTCACTCCCCATAATACCCGCTTCTCCCGCATGAGGATTCAACCCTGAGACAGCAATTCTGGGACTATTAATGCCCAGCATCCGGGCACCTGCAAGTGTATGCTTGATCGTCTTATAAACACGCCCTTCGGAGATATTACCCGCCACATCCTTTAAGGCTATGTGTATCGTACAGAGGATAACTCTCAGCTTTTCGCTCACAAACATCATAGCAACGTCCTCTGCACCGGAAAGCTCAGCCAGCAGCTCCGTATGCCCCGGCCATGAATAACCTGCCAGCCGGAGGGATTCCTTTGAGATCGGGGCCGTCACGATTGCCTTTGCTTCACCGCACAATGCAAGTGACACTGCTTTCCTTATATATTTAACAACTGCCCTGCCGGCTTCCAGGGAAGGAATGTTTTTTTCTGAGGATAACCCGGACCTGATTTCGATGACATCTATAGTGCGTTCTTCCGGCATCGAATGTTTCAGGTCAGGGATGGATCTTACGGACAGATCAAGTCCTGTAAGTCGAACAGCGTCCTTCATTACTTCAGCATTCCCAACTATAACGGGATTGCATTCCCTGATCCCGGGGAAAGAAAGTGCTTTTACGATAACCTCCGGCCCCACACCGCCGGGTTCACCCATGGTTATTGCTATTCTGTTCATGCAGATATTATACATTGAGGAGAGAATATTTAAGTAAAGCTCTGCACCTTCAATGCTTGGTTCCCCACTTTAGTAAAGGGGGGCGAGGGGGGATTTGTCGTTGTTATAATTATAATCTCCCCCTTTTCCAAAGGGGGAGATATAAAAGGATATCAGGTAGAGAGTAACAGCTCCTCAACAAAATACAGATCTATATCCTGTGCATCGCCTGTATTTTATCCAGGCAGTGCCGCAATTACGTCGATCTCAATATGGACATCAAGAGGAAGCCTTGCCACCTGGAAGGAGGTTCTGGCCGGCGGGTTTTCAGGAAAATATTTTTCATACACAGCATTAAATCGTTCGAAATCATTCATGTCAGCAAGATAGCATGTTACCTTTAATACATCTTCCATCCGGGCACCTGCGTCTTCGACAATTCCACTTATATTATTGAGGACCGATTCAGTTTCTTCTTCAATCGTTGCACGGACCAGCAGACCTGAAACAGGGTCAACCGGTATCTGTCCTGAAATATACAATAATCCATTATGGATTACAGCCTGAGAATAAGGGCCCTGCGCCTTAGGGGCACTGTTGGAAGAAAATATTTTTTTACCCTTCATGATATCCTGCTCCTTCAAAATGTCTTCCAGAAATATTTCGGATTCGGATACGGACACGTTATATCTGTTAAAAAAACACCGGGGAAATTCTAATTCTCACCGGTGTTTTCTCTTTTGAAAAGTTCATTCAGGACATTTTCTATATGCTGGGCAGTCATCCATCCCTTTTCCAGTAAAATCCTTCCCAGCAGTCTGTGGGGCTTGTTCGCAAAGTCATCATCCACCTGTTCAGCCATGGCTTCCTTGATCTTCTCTGATGTGATGAATCCCATCTCTGCCGCAATCATTCCGAAGCGATGGCAATATTTGGCCGAAAGTTCTTTATCAACATCATCTGTCATGCTCTCCTCCTGTTGTTAAAAGCAAAAAACGTTCTGTAATACACAAAATATACCACATAATCCAGTAATCGGTAAAGAGTAATTTTTATCAGCTGTAAACATAACACTATAAACATAACACTATAAACATAACACTATAAACATATCAGGTTATAATCAGGATTACCGAGCCCGATTCTGCTGGAATATTCAATCTGGTGCAGGTGTGCCGTTATCTTCCCCCCCCTTGAAAATATGTCCCTCTCTTTTGTCAGCCTGTCAAAACATGCTTTATCTGCCGCGAGAATATCATCAGAAGCAAATATTCCTGCATCATCAATTATCCGGGGATCATCTCCGGAAATGCAGTCGCACTCCTTTGTAATATCAACCGCGAAATTGATGAATACCTTTTTCCTGATGCGTCCGAGTATACCGCAGGCATACTCTGCCATCCTCTCGATAAAAACATGCGGGTCCTCTTTCCAGTTAATATTCACTGCATCGAGTTTACAAAGTGCAATACATTCAGCGCACCCGACGCAGAGATCTGTATTGATAAATGCCTTGCCGCTGACTTCAGAAATAGCTGATACAGGGCATACCTCAATGCATGACCCGCAGATAGTACACTTACTAATATTGATCGCAGGTTTAATAGAAGAGTGCTGAATCTGCTTGCCCGCGCGTGAGGCCATGCCCATCGCAACATTCTTGATGGATGCAGCATATCCTGACATAATATGCCCGGTAATATGCGAGAGGACTATCAGGTTGTCAAGGACCTTCACAACAGAAGGGACCTTTATTTCCTGCAGACGGTTGAAATCCACTTTGATTGAATGCGAATCAGTGCCAAACACACTGTCAGCAATAATATACGGGCAGCCAAGTCTGTCAGGGGTAAACCCTTTGCTGTACGCGAGATTCAGGTGGTCAACAGAATTCTGTCTCCGGCCCTGATATATGACGTTGGTATCAAATACAAATGGCTTCACACCCTGTTCATTGAGTTGATCAACAATAATCCTCACCAGTTCAGGTTTAATATTAGCTGTACTGCCCTGGTCTCCGACGGTCATCTTTATCCCGACAAATGAACCCTGTTCAAATTGAGAGAAATACCTGTCCGCTCCATTTATGACAGACATCAGGCACTCATTTCTGTTTTTATTTTTGATACTGCTGAAGTAAACGTCCGGTCTCATCAAAACTCCCTTTTACTTTGATTGCTGTTATCATTTAAGCTGGATTTCACAAAACTCTCCGGCACCCTTTCCATAAAGGCATCGCTGTTGTGCTGCTTCAGGTAATGAAAGAGCTCATCCAGCAGGTCCGGGGTTACAGAGTTTCCTGCAGGACAGAATACCGAAACAGGTTCAGCTTCACTGAGGATTATCAGGTTGTCCTTCAGAAGGGATAGTTTAAAATCATAAGTTGATCTAAAGGCAAACATATTGCCGAACGTATATTCGGATGCTTCAAGAGGATACTGAGAAAATAAATATTTTACAGTCTCGCCGAATGAAAGGTCCACTTCTTTGAAGTCAGGGAATTCAGGCAGCTCCATATGCTAATTATATCCCATAACAGTCAGGTTGTGATAACTTTAATTAAAGAAAATGCCCGGATGCAATAGAAATGCAAAGGCAATGGAGCGCATACAGGTTCAGGGCAGAAATAAAAGTTCAGCTATGCATCCCTACTTATTCTTAAGGGTACATTGAAATGAGACCTTAACTTTTTCTTCGCTAAGATTTTCCCACATTAAACAATAGAACTCCTGCTCTTCGGTATAAAAATCATGTGTAGAGGGATCGACCATGCCTTTCCCAAACATGACGCCCCTTTTATCAACAGGGTTATGAACCTTGTCCTCACCATGATAATGAATATTGAAGTTCACAAAATCAGAAGCATCATAATTGTAATCAAAGACCATCCCCGGGCGAAGTTCAATGCATTCTTCATATGATCCGCCGGGTTTGATAGTAAACCTGTCATGGATCACTTCACCACCGACTTCTTTTTTCAGGATATTCGATCCTTTATCCCCGGAAGCAGCACACCCCGCAGTTAGCATTAAAATAAAAAATAAAATGACCACTCTCCCTTGAACTTTCATTATTACCCTCCAATCTCAGTCTTTATTACATTGTAACAGTTCTAATTTAACATTTCGACACTTTTATTAAATCCATGACTTTTCCGGACCTGTTTCCGGACAATTACGTTATTGCCATATAAAGGTGCTTCTGATACCATATATTTTGTTTCAATTAGTCAATTATATCAGTATTTTTTATAATGACAACCCATAAATCCGGAGGATTTGAAATGTCTGAACTTGCCCTGGAAAAACTCAAACCTGCCGCAGCAAACAAAATCAAGCCGTTCCTGGAAGAAATACTGGATAAATATCAGGAAAAAATACATTCAATCCATGTTACAGGCACAGCCATAACAGACGATTATGATGAGAAAGTATCGGATGTGAACTCAGTTTTCGTTCTCAGGGAAATGGACCTCAAATTCCTCAAGCTCGTTGCCCCTATGGGAAAGAAATACGGGAAAAGCAAGGTTGCCGCTCCACTGATCATGACGCCGGATTACATAAATAAATCTCTTGACGTCTTCCCGATAGAGTTTCTCAATTTCAGACTAATACACTCAACTGTATTCGGAGAAGACATTCTTGATAACATTGAAATAGAGAGAATGGATCTGAGGCACCAGTGTGAAAGGGAGTTGAAATCAAAACTCATATGGCTGAGACAGGGATATATTTCTTCTCAGGGTGATAAAAAATTATTGACTGAAGGATTTGTAAATTCCATTACAGGATATATCCCCCTGTTCCGCGGAATTATTGTCCTCCTCGGCAAAGAGCCCCCGCTGATACAGAAAGATGTAATAAGCGCTCTGTCAGAGGCCGCGGGCATAAACACCGATGTCTTCAATAAAGTTCTGAAAGAAAAACATAAAAAAATCAAACTAACCATTGAAGAGCTTAATACAATATTTGAAGATTATTATACAGCCACAGAAAAACTGGGGAAAATAGTTAATGAAATTAAAGAGTAAATTTCTGGTTGTATGTTTAATAATCTTTATTTCACTGGGCGCGGCCGTTTCATTCGCTGAAATCAATATCCCTGCCAGGCCGCGGAACCATGTCGTTGACCAGGCCGGCATTATTGACGCCAATATGGAGGCAGGCCTTAACAGGTATCTTCTTGAGCTTGAACAGAAGACGACCGCCCAGATGGTTATCCTGACAATTAACAGTCTCGAAGGTGAGTCAATTGAAGACCTCACGCTCAGGATAGCCCATGATAAATGGAAACTCGGGCAGAAAGGCAAGGACAACGGAGCGCTCCTGCTGGTCTCACTTCAGGACAGAAGATACAGGTTTGAGATAGGCTACGGGCTTGAAGGAATTCTCCCTGACAGTCTGGTCGGGAGTATCGGGAGACAATACCTTGTACCTTACTTTAAGGAGGGTGATTATTCCAAAGGGATAATGGTCGCTACACTGGCTGTAATCAATACGATCGCCTCTGACGCGGGAGTAGAAATAGCAGGCATGCCAAAGATGAGAGGCCGTTATGCTTCCCCGTACGGAAAAGTAACGCAGAGAAAGCCGACTCTGCTGGGCAAAGTGCTGTCTGTTTTATTCGTCATCGGCCTTATATATATGTTCATCCGGCATCCCCGTCTTTTTCTACTGTTTATCATGATGAACATGCTGGGCGGCGGCAGAAGGAGTGGCTGGGGCGGCAGCGGAGGTTTCGGCGGAGGGGGCAGTTTTGGAGGCGGCGGCGGAGGTTTCGGCGGCGGCGGCGCATCAGGCGGCTGGTGAGAAAAATAATTACGAATAAGGAGGAATTATATGTCAAAAGGACTGAAAATTGCACTGATAGTCGTCGGGGTCATATTGCTTATTGGTTTTATGTCTTTCAGCTGGTTCCGGAGTGGATTTGATAATGTTATTTCGATGGACGAAAATGTTAAGGGCAAGTGGGCGCAGGTTGAGAACCAGTTAAAAAGAAGGTACGACCTTATACCTAATCTTATAGAGACCGTCAAAGGATATGCCAAACATGAAAAAGAACTCTTTGAACATATTGCAGATGCGAGGACGCAGTATTTTAATGCCAAAAATGTAAAAGGCAAGATAGCGGCATCAAACCAGCTCGAAGGTTTTCTGTCAAGACTGCTCGTCCTGCGGGAGACCTATCCCCAGCTTAAAGCTAATCAATCCTTCTTAAAGCTTCAGGACAGCCTTGAAGGGACTGAAAACAGGATCGCGGTCGAAAGAAAGAGATACAATGATGCTGTACAGCTGCTTAACACCTACATAAGAACTTTCTTCGGCAGGTTCTTTGCCAGCTTTGCCGGTGTATCGAGTGCTGAGTATTATGAAATACCGGAAGCTGAAAAAGCAGTCCCCGGTGTTAAGTTTTAATCTTGAAATTATCCGGAAATCAATGACGGGCTGCCCTGTGGGCAGCCTTTTTTCTTGCCCTCTCCAGCTGTTCAGTCAGCAGGTCCGCTTCAAAGTATCCTATTTTCCTGTATAACTCGTTGCCTTCTGCATCGAGAACTATAAATGCCGGCTCGACCGCCACTCCGAATCTGTAGAACTGCTCTGCATCAGGTCCGGATGTATATTTCAGAGGTACGAAATACTTGCTAATATATGTCTGCAGATCACTGTCAGGAAACGTACCTGTTCCCATCCTTATACATGCCTCTCAGGTTGCCCTGAAAAAATAAATAAAGACGAGTTTACCCTGTGACTTTGCTGTCTCCAGAGCACTGCTCAATGTTTTCATCCACAAAATGCTGTCCTGCATATTATCGTCTCCATAACTCTTATTAGTTTTGCCGGACTTATATTTTAACTCAGAGCAAGGGGAAAAAATCCCCCTCTTGAATAGAACTCATATTAATGATACTCTAACGTCAAAGGATTTTTATGAAAAAAGTACTATCAATCATATCCGCGATAATTATCGTGGTTATTATGGCCCTGTTTCTGTTAGTAAAATTTTATATTACCCCGGAAAGGATCAAGGCCTTCCTCATCCCTGCGGCTGAAGAAGCACTGAACAGGGAAGTGCAGATTGAAGAAATCAGTATAAGCCTTTTTAAAGGAATTGAGGCCAGAAACTTCTCTATCAAGGAAGCTGACGGTAAGACCGACTTCCTTAAGTCAAAAGAGTTTATACTTAAATACAAACTCCTGCCCCTCTTGTCCAAACAGATAATTATTGACGAGTTCAGGATAATCTCACCCGAAATACGGATCGTACGAGATAGTCAGGGCAGATTTAATTTTGAGAGTATTGGGGAGCAGAAGAGCCAACCTGCTGAAGAAGAGATAGAAGAGCAAAAAGAACCGGAAGGCCTCCCGGTCTCCCTGCTCGTAAGCAGGCTGGTTATTGACAATGCCGTGTTTCACCTTAAAGACCACAAAAAAGAGCTTCCTCAGATAGAAGGCATTATTGACATCGATACCGGAATCAAAAGTGCTGATAACGGCGGCCTCCTCTCAGAAGGCAGTATAAACCTGAAACTCAAAGAAGTTGTCCTGAAAGGACCTCCACAAAAAAATATTAAGAACATCTCCGTACTTCTGAAATATGCAGTCAATCTAAATCTCGAATCCGACAGCCTGAAAATAGAAAAGGCAGACCTGAAAATCCAGGACATATCAACTTCAATAGCCGGAGACATAATAAATCTTAGCGCCTCACCAGAGATAAATGTTTCAGTCTCTCTTCCAAAAACAGATACCGGGGCTATCATGAAACTCGTCGCCTCTTTTGTCGATGTCAATAATTTAAGCATCTCAGGAGATCTGTCATCTGATTTAAAGATCAGGGGAATGACTGATAAGCTCGAGACCGAAGCACATATTACACTTTCAAAAGTTAAAACAGTTTATCAGGACATGTCGGCCGCTATTGACGGCACTATAAACCTCATACACAAAACGGACAGTATCCGGATAGACAAATCCAGCTTCACAATACAGAAAATCCCCGTCTCTCTAGAAGGGGAACTCACGGACTTGGACAAAACGCCAAAAATAAATCTGGACCTCTCCATACCAAAATCAAAGGCAGCAAATTTACTGGCCGCAGCCGGCCCTTTTGCAGATACAAAAGACATATCCCTTTCAGGTGATATAAAAGCATACCTGAACCTCAGGGGTATACCTGAAAAAATCAAGACTTTAAAAGCCAACGGCCGGATCAGCTTTATAAGCCTCGGCGCAAAGTATAAAGACCTTAATGCCATGCTCAATGGCGACCTGTCACTTAAATCGAACGATGTCATGATAAAAAAGATGGACCTGAAAATTGAAGAAGTCCCTGTATCGGTCGCGGGTTCTGTCAGGAATATAATCGACTCTCCTTCAATCGACATGTCAGTCTCATTACCACGGACAGATGCCCAAAAAATACAGAAACTGGTCGGAAACTTTACTGATCTGAAAGGGATCGCCCTGTCAGGAAAGCTCAGGGCAGACCTGAAATTAAACGGTAAACCGGAAAAACTCGATACCCTAAAAGCCACGGGCAATGTAAAGCTCGAAAAAGTCGGGGTCACATACAATAAGATAAATGCAGTACTGGACGGCGGCCTCAAGATCGGGAAAAAATCGATAGACATTAATCTCCGGACCACTTACGGCAGAAACAACGCACAGATAAGAGGCACGGTAACAGACTATTTCAAAAATCAGAATATCAAACTGAATGTATACTCAAAAAAACTCTTCATCGACGAACTTGAACCATTATTGAATATTACTGACAAGCCGTCTTCCGAAAAAGCAAAATCATCAATACAAAGCAAGGGCTCGCTGAAGCGTACCTCTGCAGAAGCTGAACCCGTTGATCTTAAACTAACAGCCAGTGGTGAGGTGAAGATTGACTACGCTGTCTATAAAGGTATGGACATAAATGACTTTAATATGAAATACAGCTTCAAAAATAACATATTAAATCTCACGGAAACAGGCAGGACCGGGAAAGGCAGATTTAACATCAAGACCCTTCTTGACCTCTCAAAGCGCGGCTATAAATATACAATGTCAGGGAATGTTGATTCAATTTATGTCGAAGAATTTGTAAACGCATTCTTCCCAAAGGCAAAAGATACTATTTTCGGTATTCTCACATCTGATTTCAGATTAAACGGGGCAGGCACACTGCCGGGGAACATGAAGAAAAACCTTGTTGCTAACGGTGATTTTGATCTTAAAGAGGGAAAGATAACAAATGTCCCGATTGCAAAAGACCTTTCTCTGCTTTTTAATATCAGAGATCTTGAAACAATAAATCTGGACCAGGCGAGAGGAACAGTTAATATCAGCAATGGCACTGCCAGACTGGACAGCCTTTTTACATCCAAAGACCTGACAATGGACCCCAAAGGAGATATCGGACTTGAAGGAGACCTCGACCTCGCCTTTGATATAAAACTTTCTCCGCGTTTAACGCGCAAGGCAATGAGCTCAAATGTTTCGGAATACCTGAAAGACGAACAGGGATGGAGCAGCATTCCTATAATATGTCCCGGAACATTCGAAAAACCGGCCTGCGGACCTGATCCGGAGAAGGCCGTTAAACAGGTCATCGGAAAAGAAATCAATAAATTCCTTAACAAACTGATAAATAAAAAGAGGAAGGATGACCGTCCGCAGTCACCCCGGCAAGAGGAAAGCAGAGAAGAGGAACCGGCAAACCCGCTTGAAGATATACTGAAGCAGCTGCCGGGACTGCTTGAATAATTCTGTTTTCAGAATAAAATGTAGATGCAAGTTCGCACTTTTCTATCTGTTTTTTATGAGTGAATATTTGAAACGGTTATCGTTGAATTATGTATCTCCGGGGATTTATGACTCTAGCTGCTTCTAAACGGTTTTAGAGTTAAGCTAAAACCGTTTAGAACATCATGTTTTCAATGAAATGGATGATTCTGAAATCATTAATTAACGGTAGAAAGCAAGCATAAAAAAAGAGAGGCTTGGTCATTCCAAGCCTCTCTTCTCAACAGATATTATTTTTTAAGAGACTCGATGTAAGCAACAATGTTTTTCATATCTATACTATCAGGATCTATCGCCGTTCCCTTAAGAGCATTTACAATACAGAAATTGACTGCCTCCACAAGGCTATTTTGTTTTTTGCCCATAATATTAAATTCTTTCTTTTCACCAGCAGATTCTATTCCTTTCCCTCCGGGATGACATGAATTACATGATTTCCCGGATGTTCCATTACCAAAATTGGGATCATTAAAAAGATCCTTTCCTTTTGCTTTCTCTATTACTGAACCATAGGAAGGTGCTTCTGCTGCTTCGCCCGGTTGATAAGCGAATACAAAGCCAATGATCAATAATGAGAATATTACAAGCTTTGAAATTTTCATACTTTCACCCCCTTTAATTGTTGAATAAGAATACAACTATTCATATATCACAAACTAACTCAGATATCAATCGTTTATTACTATTTCAAAGAGAGTATTTCAGAAGATAATCACTAAGTATATTGTAATCTTACCCCGTGTCCTACAACGATAGGGAACCTCCTTTATTATCAACTGATAAAAGGATACGGTAAAAAATAATCTAGCTCTTACCCGACGGTAACAGCCCCGGTCCAAAATCGCCCTCACCTCCACCTGTTGGAAGTAGCGGCACTTCCTTAAAATCCTGTGGTATCTCACCGGTAAGTGAACGAAGAAAAGCCACGATATTATCAACCTCTTGCATACTTAATTCCTTATTAAGCATGTTCTTTGCCATGAACCTGACCATGTCATAAAGACTATCTATAAGTCCCGCGTGAGTGTAAGGCGGTGTTTTCTCTATATTAAGAAGTTGGGGAACCTTGAAAAAGTATTTATCTTCCTCTTTTTTTGTCTTTTTTGCCCGCCCCAGGTCATCTTCAGCTCCAGGCAGTATAACCTTGTGAAGATGAATCCCGATTTTATGAGACTCAGGGTGCTCCCTGGCATGTACTTTCACTTTTGGATCATGCAGAGGGCCCGAGAAGGCAGGACCGTGGTGACAACCGGTACAGCCCTTTTCTACAAAGAGTGCCATCCCCTTTTTCTGCTGTTCAGTAATGGCATTGTCATCTCCCCTAAGCCATCTGGCAAGAGGGTAATTCGGGGTAACCAAAGTCCTCATATAGGCTGCCGTTGCCTTGCCTATGTTTTCCTCTGTCAGGGGTTCTCCAAAAATGCTTTTAGAGAGCTCCCTGTATTCAGGAAGTCTGTTCAACCTCTCGGCAACTTCCTTAGGCCAGCTCCTTGTGGCGACATGTGATCGTATGGCTGCAAGCGCCTGATGCTCTAAAGTAGGCGACTCCCCTGCCCAGAATTGCACAGATAAAAAGGCAGCGTTCAGGACTGTACCTGAATTTCTCAGGTGAATCTCTCCGTTTATGCCAACCGACTTTCTCATTGGCTCTGCCCCGTAGTATGAGGGATAATGACAGAACACACAGCTTGTTGCTCCTGTCTTTGACACTCTTCTGTCCCAGAAGAGCATTTTCCCAAGCCTGATCTTCTCCTTTGTCATCTGATTATCAGCTGGTATCGGGGGTATGGCAGGAAGAGGCGTTAGAATAGACCGGTATTTTTCATATTTAGCCTGCTCAGCGTTTCCATTCTTTGCTGTCATAAAAAAAACGGAAATCATCAGCAAGACAATCCAAAGGGCCGTATGTTTTTTTATATTCATGGATTCCTCCGTGTAATTAATGTTTTCAAGATTGAAACGTCGTCTAAGTAAAATGTTAAAACTAACGTTAAATACATAATATGATTTAAGTCATATATTATGATGTTATTTCTATTCTGAGTAATTATTTATTTGTAAGTGTGATCCTACAGAAGGATAGAATTATAAAATTATTTTTTACTGTAAGTTATCTTGTTTTTAGGTACGTGACAAAAACCATTGATAACTTCAACTTATGAGTTTCTGAACTTGCCGTAAATACCGATGATATCTATCGAATATCTTCAAAATTCCACAAAGTGAAGGTTGCTATTGGTTATAGTCAAATTCTGCTCTGATCAAAAATGTGGATACCATCATCATGAATAATCAGCAGGGATTGTAAAATTGAGGAGTACACCTATAAAACCTTAGTTCTGATAAAAGTAAAATCTAACGATTACTGATTGAAAGTGAGATTGTTTCATTATTTTATGTATTACACCTTTTTGAAGCAACGAGAAAGGAGCTATAGAAATAGCTCCTTTCTCGTTGTGCGCCCGACAGGGCGCACAATAAGGAAAGGGATAAGGCATCCCCTATCCCTTCTCAGCATTTCATCTCTTTTTCTCTTCCCGTTTCTTTAGGACAAATCAAATGCTTTTTTTCGTCATCATCAACAACTGTAATTTTAGAAGCAGTTTTTTTATCCTTGTCTGCTGTTGCCTTTTGCTCTTTTGCCCTGTTCTCTTTCTCTGCAAGTGCAGCCATGGCATTAAAGCCGGCATGGTTGGAGTGTACCTGTGCATAAGATACAGTTGAGAAGATGAATAATACTGTAATCGTTAATACTGTTGTTAATATTGTCTTTTTCATTTTAGTTGCCTCCTTTAAAGTTTTTTGTGTCTTGTTGATTGATTCTGATGTCTTCATTTGTTTTCCCTCCTTTTTAAGTTCATAACTCTCTAATATCAAAAAGCGTGCCAGAGTGATTTTAAGGGAGTAAATTCTTATCATTTAATAAGTTAGCTAACATCTGAAGTCTCCTCTTAAGAGTCGCACATCTAAACCACATCAATTAATCTAAACATTGTTTCCACCTGAACAGTTTCTGAGAAGCTAACATGTTGAAATTATTTAATTGACAATGGTGGAAATAGAATTTATTATTTGAATAAATCGTTTCCACAGTCTCAAAGGGAATGTAATATGCTCCCCTCAGATGATGTCAGACATAGTCTCGACAGTCTTAAAATGAAGTTAGAACAAATCTGTCTCGCCTGGACGGTTAATGAATATGAGTCTCTGTTGAAATTTTATGTAGATATTGTTCCGAAGCTTATGAATGCCGAGCGTTGCAGTATTTTTATCGTTGAGTCGGGCACAGACAGAATATGGCTACAATGCGGCACCGGACTTAGAAAAAAAGAACTAATACCGCCAAAACAAGGCACTATAGTTGGAGATGCAATTTCATCAGGGAAATGGATCATTGCAAATGATCTTGAAAAATCTGCTTATCATATTGAACTGGCATCAAAAACCAAATTCACAACACACAATCTGATTTGTGCCCCCATTAAAAGCCTGACAGAACTCGGTATTTCCGGCGCTATTGAAGTTTTGAATAAGAAAGGGGGGCAACATTTCTCAAATAAAGAGGGAGAACTTCTGCAGGAAATAGCCAACTATCTATCCATGGCAACAGAAAACATTCTGCTTAACCAGGAAATAATTAAAATGTCGAACCGGTTAAACAGTGAAATAGATAAGATCTGGAAGGAAGATATACAGTTCATTGCAGAAAGCCGGTCGATGCAGAATATCCTGAATACCGTACGTGTTGTAAGTAAAAGTCCTGTTAGTGTACTTATTCATGGCGAAAGCGGTACGGGAAAAGAGCTTATTGCACGCTTGATTCACAAGGGAAGTGACCGAAGAGACAAGCCATTTGTATCTGTCAATTGTGCGGCTATTCCTGAAAATCTTATGGAGAGTGAATTTTTCGGCTATGAAAAGGGAGCATTTACCGGAGCTGTCTCAAGCCGAAAGGGACGTTTTGAAGAAGCCGACGGAGGAACCCTGTTTTTGGACGAAATAAGTGATATGCCGTTGGTAATCCAGCCAAAATTTCTGCGTGTAATTCAGGAAGGCGAAGGATGCAGACTTGGCAGCAATACACCTGTACGCTACGACTTACGAATTATCAGCGCTACCAATAAGGACTTCCGTAAAGAGGTTGCAGACGGCCTCTTCAGGGAAGACCTTTTCTACCGACTTTTTTCAGTGGATATCTATATCCCTCCGCTCAGGGAAAGACATGAAGATATTATTCCACTGGCTATGTTCTTCGTAAACGGCGTGAGTAAGCGTTTTAATAAAAAGACCGCCGGCTTCTCCCCTGAAGTGCTGAACTTTTTTGAAGCATATCACTGGCCAGGAAATGTTAGGCAGTTAGTCCATGAAATAGAGCGTTTGGTTGCATTAACACCCGAAGGAGAACAGATTTCAATGACAAATTGTTGCTCACGGGGATTAGACAACGGGAGAAACTTACATTCGCTAACTGACATTAAAAACCAATCTGCCTTCTCCTTGCCTGAAAAAATGAAAGAGGTGGAAATTGGGTATATCAAAGATGCATTGCTGGAAACCAGGGACAATAAAATACAGGCAGCTAAACTGCTTGGAATTACGCGACAGTGGCTTAATAGAAAAATTAAGAGATATCATATCAGCAGTTCAGATCATTGAACAGGATACTTTTATTGGCTGTTCGCAGGATAAGGATACTGGTCGAAGGTGATGCAATCTATCTTGCTGCAGATTTCCTCTTTAACTCGCTTTAATTCAATTTTATTATCAATGCGATAATAATTTATCTTTCTAGTCATCCCTCTCGGAGTGAAATCTTCAACATATTCACTTTTAAATTCATTATTTGGTATTTTGGAAAGCGTTTCTTCACTTACAAGAATCTCGCTAGCTCGTGCCATATCTGCAAGCCTGGAAGCAATATTCACTGCATCTCCAATAATGGTGAAATCGAGCCTTTGATAATTGCCGACATTTCCCAGAACTACATCTCCACTATGCACAGCAATCCCAATTTTTATTCTTTCATCTCTCTTCTGTGTCTGCTGTAATGCATTTATATCATTTTGCAGTTTTATAGCACAACATAGAGAGCGTTCTACATCATTCTTATCCGGCTTCGGCAGACCAAACGCAACCATCATGCCATCGCCGATAAATTTAAGTATTGCACCTTTACATTTTAATATACTTTCAATCATCACATTAAAATTCGTATTAAGGACTTTCATAGCTTCCTCCGGGCCAAGTCTTTCAGCAATGGCTGAAAAACCATGAATGTCTACGAACATCATTGTCATGAACAATATCTCTCCACCAAATGTTCCCTTACGATTATATTCCAGAACTTTATCTACGCATCTATGACAGACGTATTTGGGGAGGAGTTCTTCAATAGTTTTACATCCAAACCCGCTTTTTTCGACCATTATCTCCTTGTATTCCATGGCTTTCTCTCACATGTTTTCAAAAAAACAGAAAAGCCGAACTTACCAAAGGTTCATCCTTCGGCAGCTCGGCCATCTTCACATAATAAGACCCGCCGCTTTCCGCCCCCTTCTCACGGAGGGTTTGGTTTTATCGGGAAGTTATCTATTTAATTAACGTTATGCATATATACAATGTATACATGAAATGATAATAATTTGTAAATCCCCTATTATGGGTGTTTTAAACTGGGTAAATCTTTAATTTTGATAAACATTATCTCCATAATGTTG
>JBDLIC010000022.1:0-30369 GCA_039715075.1 Nitrospirota bacterium | reverse complement strand
TTTACAAGAATTATCAATGTGTTTAAAAGGGGATGGTGCAGGAATACCAAAGGCAATATCAATATCGTTTCTAATACCAATTATTATTATTCTATGTCTTGCTTGTGGAACTCCATAGTCTTCGAACTTATACAAATGGGGATAAACTGAATAGCCAACATTATACAATTCATTTAATATTGTTTTTAACGCACTACCTTCATTAGAATTTTTTAGTCCCCCAACATTTTCAGCTAAGAACCACTTCGGTCTAAATATTCCTAAAGCTTCCACCCCATATGAATATAATGGACCATAAACTCCATTTATTCCTTTTTGTTCGCCAACTACACTAAAATCATTACATGGAAAACCAAAGGCAAGAGCATCGATCTTAGAAATCTTTTTTAAATCCTCGAATTTAGTCTTGCGAATATCACGGCAAACGACAGTATTCTTACTTTCAGGTGAAATATTTCTTCTAAAAGTATCACAAGTGTCTTTATCATAATCAGTTGCCCATGCATGTTCAATAGAATAAGATATACCAGATTTCTTTGTTCTTGCTAACTTAGCGCCGAGAGCAATGCCGCCAGGACCACAAAATAATTCACCCAGTCTAAAATTCATTATTATTCCTTCAGAGATAAATTTTACTATTATACATTACTATTAACGTTATAGACTATAATTTTTTGATAATTAACATTAGTGCAGATAGCAGAAGGTTATGTCATGTTTATCCGTAGGGTAAAGCCTTTTTTCTTACATTAACCATTTTGTGAAAAACGTCATCTGAAAAGGATGGTATTAAAGCATCAAAAGCGATGTGTATTGAAAAGCGTGATAAGGTGTTAACCAGAGTTATGTTGGTTAATATAAGAATATGCTTAAAATATGTTCTACGAGAAACATCCGAGAAAAGTCTTTTTAAAGAAAAAGCCCTCTAATTAAAGGGCTTTTTGAGTTGGTTTGATAAACTTTCTATTGATGCTGAACAGTTAATTATCTAATATATATTTTTTTACTAACTCTACAACAATTTTAGCATCACCGGGTTCTTTGCTGAATACGGAATAATATGTATCCCGCAAGTAATCATCAAGAACGTCATCAAGGTCTTCCCCATCCCTTGTAATCTCTTCAATGACGCTTTCAGCTATGCCTTTTATATACCAGCTTTTGTAGTATTCTTCACTCATAGTCTATTCCTTCTGTTTAATAAATATTATCAGTTATATTACTATTCTTCAATGTATTTTAAAAGGAAAGCCCTCACGATAGAGGGCTTTTTTGAGATGGTCTTATAAATCTGACAAAGTTATTGAAATTATCAAATAACTGTTTCCTGATCTCACTTGAATCTCCATTGTCAGATACTACAGAAATGGGTGGAGTCAGGGCTCCATTCTTCAGTTTATCCTGTAATCCTATCTTGCCAATTACCCTATCTTCTCAAATACATTAATTCCATTAAAGCAATTACAAATTCATCCTTCGCAGTGCTACGGAGAATGGATTATTAATTACGAGGTTAAAAGAACCGCTCCAACTGTTCCAACCGCTTTCAGGGAATACAAGGAATAGGGATGTATATGAATCTATGAGTTTTGAATTGACACGATAGCCGACAGAGATAATTATAAAGGTTCATTTTCTTTATCTTTCCATATGCTGCAACCTGTTCCAAAATGGAACAGGTTGATTTCTTTCCGAGCTCGCCTGTTTTATATATATTATTTACATGCTTAACAATCGCCGGACGGTTAACTACTTATTATTGTTCAGGAAAAGCGAGAAGTGCTAAAGTGGGGGACAAATAAGTAACCGATTCCCCCAATCCCCGGTTATCAGGACAGGCAAATTGGATAATAACAAAGAGATGAAAATAGGTTTCTTCCTCAGTAATCAATAAGCCTTTATTAATTAAACCTTTCAGATCGTGCCTCAACAATTATTAATAATCTTACTGATACGCTGTGGCTTGAAGCTGATAGCGACCTCTTCTTCGTAATCTTCAAAGTCTTCGGTCAACTGTTGATTACGGAAGGAATCAATATATTCCGTGCGATTATGTTGTCTGAAATCCATAATTCATGTTCGTTTATATGTTAAAATAAATCATGCCGAAAAAATCATTAAAAGAAACCAATCCTTACCTTAAAGACACTAAACTGCGTAAGGAACTGACTTACCAATCCGTTTCATCCTCAACCGCTATTGAAGGCGTTCTTACGAAATACCGGAAACTGTCGAAATCCGCAGAGAAAAAGCTCACATTGCTTGTCCGCGAATCCGAAGAGTCCTACGGATAACGTATTTAAACATCTTCTCCATTGGTTTGTAATTCCGGTCCATACCTGCTTGCACAGCTATAATATATTCCTTCTTTTTCTTTCCAGTCACACCCCTGAAATCCAATGGCGGCAATCCCGCTTGTATTGCCATCAAACTAGAAAGAATTCGGGCAATGCGGCCATTGCCTTCACGGAATGGATGAATTAGCACCAGCTCTGTGTGAACAACGGCAAGAGCTTCTGCAAGCCTGTCATGAGAATTATAAATGCATGGTGTAAACTTACGCAGAGGCCCTCTTTCAACCTCCTTCATTAACAACGGAATTTGAGCAGATGCAGCAAATGAAAAACCACCTTTACTCAAATTAACCTGACGATATTCCCCTGCCCATTCATATATATTACCAAGCCAGATTTTATGAATATGTTTTATATCATTAACTGTGAATCGGTGTTTTCTGTCATAGATTTCGTATAACTGTTCCAGAGTTCTGGCAAGCTCACGCCTTTCTATCCTGTCCATCTCACGCTTTCTTGTTACACCAAGCCTGTTTTTCAGCACACGCATTCGTGATCCCGGCTCAAACTGAGCTTCAGTGAGGTGTAATACATCATAGCGTCCACGTTTTTTCATCAGGTCTGTTAAATCAATTCTTCAGATAATATTAATGCTTCTCTTCCCTCATCAATCTTTTTTTCCCGATCTATGATGTCTATTAAATATTTATGAGGGACTTCTTTTTCCAGTTCCTTCATATCCTCTTCAAGCATTTTAATGTCAATGGCCCTTATCAATTTTGCATACCTGTCGGGTAATGCGTCCAGGTCCCTGATAACATATAAAAGGTCTTCAAGGTAATCTCTCTTATTCGAGAGTTTATCTTTTAAAAAATCGACTTTCTGAATAGTTTCTGTTTTACCCCTGTCCTTAGAGACTTCTGTCTTTTGCGAAAAGAGATTCTTTTTAATATCATCGTAGATCGAACCAAATGATTTGCTGGTTTTTTTGGCTTCCTCCGAAATATCCGCTTCGAACAACCTCAACGCCTCAGCCACACCGATTGCAATGCTATCTCCCTTTTTACTGCCATACTTAAAGACATACTCTTCACCTTTTTTCCCGAATACGATTACACCCCCTCGGTTTTTTTGCACTGTCCTTCTTATCCTCGACCGCCTGGAAATGTTCATTGCTTCATCAATAATCCCGGGCTCAGATACCCGCAGTTTTTTAATGAAGTTTTCATATTTTGTTTCAGGGGCGAGTTCTTCCTGGTTACTGAAGGCCTCCTGAAACTGCTTTGAAAAATAGGACTGCAATTCCTCATCTTTGGTAAGCACTTTCGTATCTTCACCAAAAAGAGCATGCACCATCGCGATTTTAAGAGTAGAGATCTGCTTGACCCTGGTTTCCCGCTCACCCGTTGAAGTTGGGAAAAAGTTATAGATAAAAAGTTCATCAAAGACTTTCATATTTATGCGATTGATCCTCCCCACTCTCTGGATCACTCTTGTCGGATTATAGGGAATGTCATAATTAAAAACAGTTCCGGCCCTGTGCAGGTTAAATCCCTCTGAAATGGCATCAGTAGCTATCAGCACATCATAATCATCTTTTTGATCCTTATATCCTGCATCAAAATTATCCCTGATTATCTGTTTGTTCTTTTTAGTAGCTTCCCCACCGGTATATTTAAAAACTTTTAACTCTCCTTTAAGATTGTCATACAAATAGTCAGTTGTATCTGAAAATTCAGAAAATACTATGATCTTTCTCCTAGGATCATCTTTTAACTGCTCCCTTACTATCTGCCTGAAGCGCTCAAGCTTGGGATCTTCAGGGAAGCCTTCTCCAAACCAGTCATTTCTTATTTCAGACAGGATTCTAATATCTTTCTTAATATCCTCAATAAACTTTTTTTTAAGCTCTTTTGTATCTATAAGCCACAATCCCTTTTCTATATGGTCTTTTAACTCATTTTCAAGAATTGAGTCTTTGAGTTCCTCATCAAGATCTTCACCGGTTGCTTCCATGAGTGAATCCAGATCGGGCAATTTCCCTTTTTTATAAATTGGTATCCTGCCTAATTTTTCGTACCATTCACATATGCGCTCTGAATTACGGATTATGGAGTCAAGCGTTAATCGAAAGGCATACATGGAACTTTCAAAGCGTCTGACAAGCAGCCGTTTCATGAAGATCGCCAGATTTATCTGGGACTGCTTTAGCAGGTTTTCATCCACGCCCATATCTTTTGCTATCTTCTTCCGGTATTTTTCGAAGTTTTTAATGTAATAGGTTGGTTTGTAACGTGCTCCTATAAAGCCGGCCTCTTCATCTTCAGGGGCAATTTTTTCAAGGGTCTCTTCATAGAGATCGCCAAGATCACCCAGGTCATATTCCAAAATTTCAGGATCATTGACTTTTGGAAACTCAATTTTCTGACGCTTCAGATCTTCCCTGTATTCCTCTATTTCGTCCAGATCCAGCCGTGAGCGTCTTATCACCAGAGGAGAAAGAATATTTCTTATCCCGTCTGCCACTTGCTTTATACGTGCCTGGATAGCTCTGTTGCTTTCTTTTTTAGCAGACTGAATATCTTTGATCTTCTTATATTCCACAATGAGCCTTCGGAATTGAAATGAGAGATTATCAACGGTCTGAATTGTTGATCTGGCAGGCACTTGAAAAAATTTCACCATTGAAAACACATCTTGCGGTGCATTATTAAAAGGAGTTGCAGATAATAGCATTACTTTATTTTTCTGACAAAGCTTATGAAGATCAGCATAATCAGCGGTCAGTTCGTTTCTGTATTTATGGGCCTCGTCAATTATTACCACCTTTTCTTCATCCTGATTGTTTTCTTTCAGCGCCTGTTGAATTTTCCCGCTGCTGTAAATTTTGGCATTGATATCAAATTCATACCGGTAATCATCCCACTGACCAATAAGATGCGGAGGAGTGATTATTATTGTCTTGATATTGAGATTATGGGCCACGGCAGAAGCAATAATACTTTTTCCCAACCCTACAACATCGGCAATAATAACCCCGTTATGACGCTCTATCACATCAAGCGCCTTCTTAATGGCGTCAACCTGATATTTAAGGTCGAAATATCTTCCCCTCGTTATCTCACCCGGCAATCTTATGTGCTCCTTAATATGTTCAGAAAAATACTCTTCCAGTACCCTGACATACAATAAAAAAGGTTTGGGAAGTTTATCTATCCAGATTTTTTCAACTACGTTATAAAAGAAGTCATCAATATTGTTCTTATCAACAATTGTAATCGCGTCACTCCAGAGAGTGTCAAATATATCGTATGCCTCTTTGTAATTCCGGGCATCGCGGGACAGGACATTTATCTCAAATCTGCCCTTCATTCCCGCCCTCGTAAAATTACTTGATCCGGTAATGACAGTGCCGGGGTATTCACTGCCCTGGGAGAACTCCTCTTTATTCTGGAAAATGTAAAGCTTGGCGTGATTCGGATGAAGGGTCTTACGGATTTCAAGTGATCCGTCTTTCATCTTCTCAAGGAAAAGCCGAAACGCGTCCTGCTTTTCTTCCGAATCAAAAAAGTCAGTATCATTAAAGATGTCAACTAACGATTTATAATAGTTTTCCCTTATTTTTCCCCGTGCAATATTAACTTCCTGTACTATTTCATATTCCCTGATATTATTGGCCAGGTCATGCTCAATGTCTAAGCCGACCAGTATTTTGATTTCTTTATCATCAACATTCTTGTATAGTTCCTGGAACCCGGAGAAATAAAAATAGCCGATGAGGAAGTATAGCTTTTCCGATGAAGGCAAGATATTTTTTACAACATCTGATAGGAGTTTTTCCTGGTTTGTTATGAAATGAGTGCTCATAGATTATTAAGGACAATCCTCCCGATATAATTTGCCATTAAAATTAAGATGTTACATTTTAACGGGAAGCTGCGTGATTCGGCAAGAAAAAAGTGTCAATAGTCGGAAATATAAGGATAAGTCCCCTGGAAACTCATATGACTATATTTCAGAGCAAATAAATATAGTCTTGACTATTTTTCAGTGCTGTGTAAAATAGTTATATGTATGATCGCCGTTATTATATTAATATTCGGCAGGAACTTGCTGCCGAAAAAAGCATGATTTTTATTTCAGGTCCGCGTCAGGCCGGCAAAACTACTCTCTCTAAACTTATAGCACGATCTTACACAAACAATTATTATTTCAACTGGGACATTGCAGAACACCGGACACTCTTCTTTTCGAATCCTGCCTTTTTTGAAGGCATCAAAAGAAAAGACCCTTCAACCCCGTTGATTATCCTTGATGAAATTCACAAATACAAGGACTGGAAAAACTATTTGAAAGGCATATACGATCAGTTTCACGAAAGCTATCAGTTTATTGTTTCAGGGAGCGGCAGGCTTGATATCTATCAGAAAGGCGGCGACTCTTTGGCAGGACGATATTATATGTTCCACTTATTCCCTTTCACTATAGCTGAACTGGGGAAAAGAAATGTCCCGATAGAGGCTTTTCTCAAAGATCCTTTGCAGATCGATATGAAGCAGGTAAAAAAGAACAAAGAAATATGGAATTTGCTTTCAGGTCTGAGCGGATTCCCTGAACCATATCTGTCAGGAAAGACAACAACATATCGGCGCTGGTCCAACACCTATTCGCATCAGCTAATCCGGGAAGATATAAGGGACATTGTTGATATAAAATCTGTTACGGACGTGGAAACTCTTTACATACTGTTACCTTCCAAAATTGGCAGCCCTCTTTCAATACCTTCACTTGCAAGTGACCTGAAGGTATCCTACAACACTGTGAGAAACTGGCTTGATGTGTTTGAAAGATTTTTTCTTGTCTTCAGTATTCCGACATGGACAAAAAAGATAGCACGTGCCATTCAGAAGGAGAGGAAGTTTTATCTGTGGGATGCTCCACGGATAAAAGATCTTTCTGCACGATTTGAAAACATGGTAGCTGCAGAGCTGTACAGGGCTGTCACATTATGGAACGACATGGGATACGGTGATTTTTCGCTGCACTTTGTGAAAAACAAGGAAAAACAGGAAGTCGATTTTCTGATTGCAAACAGTAGAGAGCCTTTCCTTCTGATTGAAGCCAAAATGGCTGATGAACAGCCGTCGAAATCCCTCCTGATATTCCAGCGTGCATTAAATATCCCGGCGGTACAGCTTACAAGTGAGGGAGACCGTTACAGGCTTGTATCAAATAAAGGAAACAAAATCCTTGTTGCTCCTGCATATCAATGGCTTTCTCAATTGCCATGAAGACAAGTTCAATAACCGTTGTACTGAAATGTACCCAGGGTTCGAATCCCTGCCTCTCCGCCACTAATATTTATGAGGGACGTGTTTTCCCGGATACATTTTAGAGCACTTGACTCAATTCTTTTGCCGAAGCCAGGTCATTATACCGGTTGTGGCAACAAGGAGGGGCATAAGAAAAAGAATAATGACAATTATGCGTTTCTGTTTGCTGGTTAAATCAAAACGTTCGACTTTGATTTCTTTCTGATCAAGGAAAACCCGGTAATCCAGCTCCGACAGCCAATTAATGACATTAAGCCCCATTTCAGCGTTGCTGTATTGGTTGATAAAAACATTTGTTAAAAAATCTTCAGCCGTGTTCCCCTGAGTGTTACCTAGGTCAAATTACCCCATAGGATAAAATGACCCAATATAATATAGGTCATTATGGCCTATCAGGTTTTGCTTAATCTGAAGATGAAATTGAAACTCCTTGAATTACAAAGAAAAATCATCTTTGGCACAGTCTTTGCGATAATAAAATTGAGACCACAAAGAAAGGAGGGAAGAGCTATGACAGGCACATATTTAGACAGGATCTTTGATCCATGGGGCGAATTTGACCGCAAGGGCCGTTTTCTCGACAGAACTGCAAGGTGTGAAACTTGTGAGTTTCCTGCTGTTAATGTATGGGTAAATGGAGAGGAAGCAGTAATCAATTCAGAAATTCCCGGGATTAATCGTGAAGCGATAGACATTACGGTTTCAGGCAACACTGTTACACTGCACGGTAAACGTCCGGCCGGAGAGAAAAAGGAAGGGGAATCATATCACAGACATGAACTCTGGAGCGGTGATTTCAAAAAGACGATCCAGCTTCCTTTTAATATTGATTCAGATAAAGTTCAGGCAACGTACAAAAACGGACTTCTCCATGTAACTCTGCCGCAGCTTGAATCTGACAAACCCAGAAAGATTGCAATCAAAACAGAATAGGAGGTGAGTAATATGACAGATACAAAAAGAGATTTGCTTAAAAAGGAAGCAGAGCTTGAAAAGGGTGTAGAACGCACAAGGGCAAAAATGGTATTTACACCGGCTGTCGATATCATTGAGCAGAAGGATTACATTCTTCTGTTTGCGGACATGCCTGGTGTTGATGAGAAAACAGTGGATGTTACTCTGGATAAGGACCTGCTTACCATACATGGAAGCGTTGAACCGGAAACCCAGAAAGGCCACAGGCTGGTTCTTTCAGAATACGGGACAGGCGACTACGAAAGGACCTTTACTGTTTCTAATGAGATAGACAGAGAAAAGATTATAGCTTCGGTAAAAGACGGTGTATTGAGACTCACTCTGCCTAAAGCGGCAGCTGCCCGAACAAGGAAAATCCCGGTTACGGGAAATGCGTAAAATGATAATAGAAAGGGGGTGTGATCTATGACACTCAGAAACCTTGTACCATCATTCGGCAAAAAGAGAGTTCCGGTAAACTTTGAAAGTGACAGCCCTTTCAGCCTCCTGCATCGTGATATGGACAGGCTGTTTGACGATTTTTTCAGCGGGGTTGATATCGAGCCCTTTGGAAATCGTTACAGTTCATTCAGCCCTGATATCGAAGTGTCGGAGAGCGATAAGGACATAAAGATCTCTGCAGAACTGCCGGGCCTTGATGAAAAGGACATTGATGTGTCCCTTACCGATGACACACTGACAATCAGCGGTGAAAAGAAAGAAGAGAAGGAAAGCAAAGAAAAAGGGTACTACATGAAAGAACGTTCCTACGGTTCATTTACGAGAGCAATTCCGCTTTACACAGATGTTGAAGCTGATAAAATAGATGCCCATTTTAAAAAGGGTGTTCTGACTATAAAACTTCCCAAAAGCAAAAAGGAGATTGAAGCAAAAAAGAAAATCACAGTGAAAGTAGATTAAACAAACTCTCGAATGTCGGCTTGCACTTGACCCGCCCTTGTTTCTTTTTAAAGAAGTGAGGGTGGGTTTTTTTGTTTAGCCTTTCGTGCATTCTTAACAATCAACTTTAATAACCTGTTTCTATCTATTTTAAGAATAAAAGGTTTATAAATATTTCAGCGCTGAAGAAATGCATCAAAAATGACCCAGTAGTTGCAAAATCAATACACAATTTATCAATTTGAAATATCAGGTTAAATGTGTAAATTATTTTTTTAGTGAACGGATTAAGTTGTAGAATTAAACAGTTATCAACATAAACGTTTAATTGGCATGCAAGTTGCTTTAATTTGTCCACCATGTTTGAAAGAGGGAAAGACATACTCTATGCATTTCTCAATCATATGGTTAAATTATCTGGTTGCAGCCATAGTGTTCTTATACCGTCTTTAAACCTCTCTTATCAAAAAGTTTCTTCAAAGATCGTTCAGAAGGCTCCTGCGAATTTTAGCACAAGACAAGTCTAACGCAAAGTAGAAAGTTGAGAATTTAATATTCTCTTTACATAACAGGCATCACTATCAATTGAAAGGTGAAGCGTTAATTGTGAAGAGGTTATAACGGGTGAATTGCCGGGGCGTGAACCCCGGTCAATTCGGTTTCTATTCTTTTGTTAAACTTTCAAAAGGAGGTATTAAATGTAAACGCCCTGACCATGCGGATTGCTGTTAAGCTGAAATCTCTCCTGGGGGAGAAAAAGTTATCTGGAGGTAACAGAATGAATATAGCGAGGAACATAATGCTAATGGGCTGTACTCGTTTCGCTTCAAAGAAAAACTGGGTGGAGCGAAACACAAACGGAAGGGATATTGCAAATAAATTACTGAGTAGTCGTCTAGCGGGAATTCCCGTTGTCGATGATAAAGATAGCAGAAAAGTCGTTGGTATTATAACCGAGATGAATCTCCTCGGGATATTCAGAGAGGGGATGGACCCCAATGACTTTACTGCGGAAACAATAATGTCCGGCGTGCCGAAGACCGCTGAAATTGATACAACAGCAGAAGAACTGATCGACATAATGGTCGAAAACAATTTCACGACAGTCCCCATTACGAAAAACAACAGGCTTGTCGGAGTGGTAGACAGGTGTTCGATAATGGATTTCTTCATGGCACCGACCATGGAGAAATATGTTTCTTCGACGTGATCACTGCTTGGTAGGCTGTTGAGTTTCGGTTGTATCCGAAAAGGGGTGCCTGAGTATTAGGCACCCCTTTTTATTCTGAAAATAGGGCAGGCGCAGAGGCCTGCCCCTACAATTCCATCTTTTGCACTGTTATAATATCCATCATGGACCAGAACGAAAACAGGACAGAAAAACGCAGGGCATTTTTTCCTTTCCTTCTTTCCCTCTTTGTCTTTGCAACGGTTATGTGGTATTTCTCACAGCCGAGGTCTCTTCATGGTCCCGATGCAAAGCCGAAGGTCGTAACCGCAAGAGGAGATCTTGCTGATGATGAGAAAAATACAATTGACCTGTTCGAGTCGACTTCTGCATCTGTTGCTTACATTACAAATATTGAACTGCGCCGCAGCCTCTTCAGCCTGAATATTTATGAAATTCCGCAGGGAACGGGTTCCGGTTTTATATGGGATAAAGAGGGCAGCGTTGTCACCAATTATCACGTCATTGAGGGAGCAAGCCGTGTAGAAGTTACCCTGGCTGACCATTCCACATGGAAGGGGATCGTAGTCGGGGCAGCACCTGATAAGGACCTTGCTGTCCTCCGGATATCTGCACCTGCTGATAAGCTTCAGCCTATTATTATCGGAGAATCCAAGGGCCTTCGGGTGGGGCAGAAAGTTTTTGCCATCGGCAACCCGTTCGGACTCGATCAAACAATGACTACCGGTATTGTCAGTGCACTGGGCCGCGAAATACAATCCGTTACCGACAGGACCATTCAGGGAGTGATACAGACCGATGCCGCGATAAATCCGGGCAACTCCGGCGGACCGCTGCTGGACAGTGCAGGGAGACTTATCGGTGTTAATACTGCCATATACAGCCCGTCGGGTGCCAGTGCAGGCATAGGTTTTGCCGTGCCTGTTGATATTGTGAACCGTGTTATCCCGGAGATTATAAAGTATGGAAAGGTGATCCGCCCGGGGCTTGGAGTTGCTATCGCAAATGACCGTATTGCAAGCCGGCTGGATATTGAGGGGATTCTACTGATTAACATTCAGCCAGGCAGTTCAGCTGAAGAAGCAGGCCTTCGGGGGACAAGCAGAATAGGCAACGATATTGTAATCGGTGATATTATCGAATCAGTAAACAATGAGAGCGTATCTTCTTATGATGATTTGAGGAATGAATTTGACAAGTACCAGGTTGGCGATGAAGTGACGCTGGGGATTGTGAGGGATGAAAGGCGGATAAGTGTGATAGTCAGGCTCGAGCAGGTGGAGTAAGAAAGCGCTGTATAATACTGAAGTATACAAATGCCGGATAATATTGAAAATCATAAATTGACGTCTGACGAAACTGTCTTCCAGGCCCGGGGCCTGACCAAGGTATATGATATGGGAGAAGTTCAGGTGCATGCCCTGCGGGGTGTGGACATGGAACTTTATGCCGGTGAACTGGTTGTTCTCCTGGGTCCGTCTGGAAGCGGCAAGTCGACACTTCTTAATATCCTTGGAGGACTGGACACTGCTACGGAGGGGGAGGTCAATTACCGGGGGCATGAACTTACCAGGGCTACTGATCAGGAACTCACTGATTACAGGCGTTTTCATGTGGGTTTTGTATTTCAGTTCTATAATTTAATTCCGAGCCTGACCGCACTCGAAAATGTCTCGGTTGTTACCGAGATCGCAAGAGAACCTATGAGACCGGAGGAAGCCCTTGAACTTGTTGGTCTTGGTGACCGGATGGACCACTTCCCTTCTCAGCTTTCAGGCGGTGAACAGCAGCGTGTTGCGATTGCACGCGCGGTCGCAAAAAATCCTGCTGTCCTTCTTTGTGATGAACCGACAGGAGCTCTTGACTCCGCAACCGGCATTATTGTGCTTGAAGCCATTGAGCGAATTAACAGGAAACTCGGGACGGCCACAGTTCTTATTACGCATAATGTCGATATAGCAGACATGGCGGACCGCGTTATAAAACTGGGAGATGGACTTATATCCAAAGTTAAGAAGAACGAGCATAAGAAAAGGCCGGGGGAACTGCATTGGTAGGTTTGGGTAAAGCGAGAAAGGCGAGAAAATGAATGATTGCGCGAAAGGCGGGAAATGCGGGAAAGGCGAGAAATACAGCAAAGGCCCCCCCTTTCTCGCCTTACATCTTTTCCCGCCTTTCGCGCATAGTTATTTATGAAAACTATAAACCGTAAAATCTTCCGCAATCTATGGGGGATGAAAGGGCAGGCTGTAGCGATTGCTCTTGTCATAGCAAGTGGTGTTGCCACGTTCATTATGTCAATCAGTACCATGCAGTCTCTGAAGCTTACCCAGAGTTCTTTTTACGGTGATTACCGATTTGCACAGGTGTTTGCTTCTCTCAAACGTGCGCCTGAGAGTCTCCGTCAGAGGATCAGTGAAATTCCGGGAGTAGAGAGGATCGAAACCCGTGTTATAGCACCGGTCAATGTTGATATCAGGGACTTTCCCGACCCTGTCACCGGAGACCTGTATTCGCTCCCCGACAGCGGCGAAGCACTCCTTAATAAGCTTTATCTGAAAAAGGGAAGGCTGGTCGATCCTTTCAGGGATAATGAGGTAGTGGTCGGCGAGGCATTTGCGGAATCTCATGGTTTTTTGCCGGGGGACCAGATAGGCGTGGTTATTAACGGCAGGCGCAGAAATCTTACAATCGTAGGGATTGCGTTGTCGCCGGAGCATATTTATCAGATGCCGCCCGGTGCTATGTTTCCGGACTTTAAGCGTTACGGTGTCATGTGGATGAGCAGGAATGCGCTTGCTACTGCCTATGATATGAAAGGCGCATTTAATAATGTTGTTATGACTATTTCTGCCGGCACTAATGTTGATGATGTGATTGACCGTCTTGATGAGCTTATAAGCCCTTATGGAGGTCTTGGATCGTATGGCCGCAAGGACCAGCTTTCACACCGTTATCTGGCAGAGGAATTCCGCGGGCTTGAAAATATGGCGACCATGTTTCCAATTATTTTTCTCGGGGTAGCGGCATTTCTTCTCAATGTAGTGATAAGCAGAATTATAAGCGTGCAGAGGGAGGAGATAGCTGCTTTAAAGGCATTCGGTTACAGCAATATTGATGTTGGTCTGCATTTCGTAAAGCTGGTGCTGCTCATTGTATTACTTGGCGTGAGTACGGGCATTGCCGCTGGTTTCTGGCTTGGTCAGTGGATGAGTACTATTTATATGGAGTTCTATCGTTTTCCCTTTCTGAAGTTTATATTAAAGCCGGAAGTTGCAGTTACTGCGGCTCTTATCAGTTCAGCGGCGGCCATACTCGGTACTCTGCACTCAGTAAGGAAAGCGGCCCTTCTTCCTCCAGCTCAGGCCATGAGACCTGAACCTCCCGCAACATACAGGGAAACCTTTGCGGAGAAGCTCGGACTTAAACGTCTGCTGTCACAGCCATCGCGTATGATCATTCGTCACATCAGCAGAAGGCCGGTGAAATCTCTCTTTTCGGTTATCGGGATTGCCCTGGCATGTGCCATTATGATGGTGGGTCGTTTCCAGGAGGATTCCCTTGATTATATGGTTGATGTTCAGTTCGGTCTTTCTCAGCGTGAGGACCTGTCCGTTAATTTTATTGAGTATGCATCCAAACGGGCTTTATACGAACTGCTGAGCATAGAGGGTGTTGAACATGGCGAGGTATTCCGTGCTGTCCATGCCCGTCTGGGATACCGTCATAGAAGTTACAGAACTGCGATCCAGGGCATCGAACCGGGCGGAGACCTTCACCGTCCTCTTGATATTAAATTAAAGCCGCTGGATCTTCCGCCTTCCGGAATTGTCCTGACCGATCATCTAGCTGAGATGCTGGGAGTGCGTGAAGGTGATATGCTTACTATTGAGGTGCTTGAAGGGAGGAGGCCTGTAGTGAAGGTGTCGGTTGCAGGAATTATAAAACAATATATAGGTGTATCAGCTTATATGGACCTGTCGGCACTTAACCGTCTTATGCGTGAGGGTAATGTTATTTCCGGTGCCTACCTGGCGGCTGATCCGCGTTATCAGGCTGAAATATTTTCCAGGCTGAAAGAGATGCCCCGTGTTGCCGGAACAGAAATACAGGAAAAGGCGATTAATAATTTTTATGAGACCATGGGTGAGACTATACTCATTTTTACATTCATTAATACTCTCCTTGCAGGCGTGATCGCCTTTGGGGTAGTATACAACAGCGCAAGGATCGCCCTTTCCGAGCGGGGCCGGGAGCTTGCCAGCCTGCGTGTTATGGGGTTTACGAGAGCGGAAATATCGTACATACTGCTTGGTGAACTGAGTATACTTACCCTTGCAGCCATACCGCTGGGATTTATAATAGGCCATGGCATGTGTGCTTACATAGCAGAGGTTATGAAAACAGACCTGTTCAGGATTCCTTTGATACTTGAAGCAAATACATATGCCTTTGCGGCTACTGTCGTAATTATTGCTGCCTGTATTTCGGGCTTGATAGTGCGACGCAAACTGAATCATCTCGATTTGATCGCGGTGTTGAAGACGAAGGAGTAAGAAATATTGTTCCAACCGCTTCAACCGTTCAAGCGGTTGGAACTTTTTATTAAGAAGGATAATTATCAATGCAGGTAAAACGACGTGTCTGGCTGTTCATATTTCTGCTTGTCATCGTTCTGGCTATTGGTTACGGGTTTATGCCTAAACCGTTGACCGTAGAGACCGCGGTTGTGAAAACAGGAAGTTTGAAGGTCACTATCGAAGAGGAGGGCAAGACCCGGGTCGTGAATCGTTTTATTGTATCAGCGCCCGTTGCCGGATTTGCACGCCGTATTAAGCTGGATGTGGGTAATGCGGTGAATAAAGGGCAGGTCATTACTGAGCTTGAGCCACTTCGCTCAACAGTGCTTGATCCGAGGAGCAGGGCCGAAGCAGAGGCACGCGTTGCGGCTGCAGAAGCTTCATTGCAGGCTGCCAAAGAGAATGTACGGGCTGCACATGCGAGTGAGGAGTTTTCAAAAAAAGAGCTTGAGAGGGTAAGGGCACTGTTTATGGACGAACTCGTTACTCAGGAAAAACTTGATGAAGCGGAAACCGGAGCACGCAGAAATGATGCTGCGCTGCGTTCATCTGGGTTTGCTGTGGATGTGGCCCGCTATGAAATGGAAGCTGCCCATACAGCCCTGAAATATTCAGCTGCTCTTGAGCCGGAACAAAATATGGAAAGGGTTGTCATAAAAGCCCCGGTAAGCGGCAATGTCCTGAAGATTAATCACGAGAGTGAAGGGGTTATCCGTGAAGGGGAGTCATTAATTGAGATCGGTAATCCCCGTGAACTCGAAATTGAAGTTGATGTCCTTTCAGCTGATGCCGTAAAGATAAAATCCGGAACTCCTGTTCTGTTTGAACGGTGGGGAGGCGACCATCCGCTTAAAGGCAGAGTGAGAATTGTTGAGCCTGCGGGGTTTACAAAACTTTCTGCTCTTGGTGTTGAAGAACAGAGGGTCCTTGTAATATCGGACATTATTTCTCCCGGTGAAGAATGGGCGCAGCTTGGTGACGGATATCGCGTTGAAGCGAGTTTCATCCTGTGGGAGAGCAGCAATGTGCTCCAGGTGCCTGCGAGTGCCTTATTCCGGCATAACGGCGGATGGGCGGTATTTGTCGCAAAAAATAAAAAGGCAGAGCTCCGCGAAATAAAGTTCGGCTACCGAAATGGTCTAAGCGCTGAAATAATGTCCGGCCTTGATGAGGGTGAGACAGTTATTACTCATCCTGACAGTTCGGTCAAAGACGGTATACGATTGAGGCTGAGAAAATAGTGCAGATTTTTTCCTTTAAACTTAACAAGTTTTACCTTTGCAATCATTCATAGCAGAAGCCCTTATTAAAGAATCAACTTGAAATGTCCGAGAAATAATAGTTAGTAGAAGGTTGATAATCTCCTTTAAGACAGGATATGAATCGTTAATTGTGAAAACAACACAGGTTATATCATTTGTTCTGTTATTTGCCGGAATAGCAATTCTGCTGTTTTCGATAGTAATGGGACTGAAAATAAAACTTCGTGCTTCAACAAAGATATTCAGGAAATGGATTTTCTCTCTGTCCTTTATAGGTGTTTTACTATTAGGGTATGTCTTTTATTTTTCAACACTACTGCTTAAGATTGAGCTTCAGCTGGAGATTGTGACGAGCAGTCTGCTTTTGGGAGGGGCGGCATCTTTCCTGATAATAATAATGTTCACCAGGGGTTCAATTGATAATCTCCAGAAGGAAATAAACGGGCGCAAACAGGTCGAAGCGAAAATGAAGGGACTGCTTCTTGTTGATCAGCTTACAGGGCTTTATAACAGAAAAGGTTTCTTTACGTTAGTTAAAAACCACATGGAAAAAGCAAAAAGAGAGGACAAGAAAATAATCCTGATTTATGCGGACGTCAATGGGCTGAAAAGCATTAATAATAAATACGGCCGTCAGGAAGGGGATATGATGCTTCTCGGCACAGCCAACAATATGAAGTCAACATTCAGGAAATCCGATATAATTGCGCGCATCGGGTCAGACGAATTTGTTGTTTTTCTCGCAGGAGCTGCCCAGGAGAGTGTCGGGAAAATCATTGACAGGTTCAAGCAGAGCATTACAATCCATAATTCGAAAAAGCACAGGAAATATGAGCTGTCAATTGACATTGTTTTATTAAAGTATGATTCTAAGTCTGACTATTCGGTCGATGATATGCTGGCACAGGCTAACGAACTGATGTATAAAACGAAAAGGTCCGGAGAAAAGGAATTAATAACAAAAAAAACTGACAAAACAGATCCTGAAGATGATGGAAACTTTATTCTTTTTGTCAATAACCTGAGTGACGAAGCGGATTCATTTGATCTGAAAATCAACATTGATGGAAAGGCTGTTGTGGATGAGGACTCTTATGATGGAAGCCAGCATGCCTGGAAACCATATCAGTTTAGCCTGACAAAAAACAGGCACAAAATAAAGGTTGAATCAATGAAAGGCAAGGCCCGGCTGGAGGAGGAGTTTGAGATTAGAACGAAACACATGGCAGTAATCGAGTATTCCGTCTCTTCTGAGGGAAAGTCGAACAGTTTTTCATTTAATATCCAGGATGTATAGCTATGCTCCTCAGCTGTACAAGGGTATGCAACTCCCCGTTATTTTGCCGAAAATCAGGTTAATATCCCTGCAATGTTTTATACAAATATACATAATCCTAAAAACGGCAGTTGAAACCTACTGCGAAATGATAATGCAATGAATCTACAGTCTTTTTCAGAACATTTTTGTCTCACCGTAGAGGTGACTACGCCTTCGCCAAAAATAACCTGAAAAAGCCTGTATCTTCATCACCTTATCCTCTCTCTTTACGGCTTCAACTGCCGTATTTAGGATAATCTGTGATCCATGTCACTGAACGGTTGTCTTCGATATCTTATTTTATAACTGTTATTAATTAGTAATATATTGTTTAAATGCAGTATGAATTTAAGGAGGCAAAACAGGATCATGAAAAAGTTAATTGGCATTTTAGTATCAGCGTGCAGAAGACTTCTTACATTTAAGAAGGCAGTGAAGATTACAAAAAATGCTATGGGCATTGATTCTGATTATGCTCATGCACTTTTTCAGGAAGGAAATTCCTTTTATAAATTTAATATGTTTAAAGCGTCTGTGAAGTCATATAAGCGCGCTGTCCGTATTGATCCTGATAATTCGGAAGCATATTACAAGCTTGGTAATGCTTACAGAAAATTAAAAATGTTCAAGGAAGCTGTTAAGGCCTATGAACAGGCTTTACGTATTGACACCTGTCACATAAAGGCGTATTTTAATCTCGGAAAAACATACAGCAATCTCGGGATGTTCAAGGAAGCAATTACTGCCACAAAAAGAATTATCAAGGTTAATCCGTCTTCTCCTGAAGCTTATATAAATCTTGGCATATATTACAGCAAACTCAGTAAATACAAAGAAGCAGAGGAGTATCTGCAACAGGCAGTAACCATGGACCCGGCAAACAAGGATGCACATTTTAACCTGGCTGTTGTTTATATGGAGAAGCAGGACATGATGTCTGCTATAAAGGAATACAAGGTTCTGAAAACACTGGCCCCCCTTGCAGCAAACAAGCTATGTAAATCTCTCAATATATAGCCGTATTTAAGCGTTAAACTTTTCCCGGCGCAATTTACTCGCTATTGCGCTGTATCCTGTAAAACCATTATCTCTGTATCCCGAAACAATGGTATTGCCCTGCAGCATGGTTTTAGCTTAATATATCTAAGTGTTTATGCAGGCGTCAATATATAGGACCAAGGGAATCCTTTTTTCCTGACATAATGATTCCAAATATAAAATAATTATACAAAAGAAGAAAGAGAGTTTATTTCATGAGACATTTTTATCTGCTTGTGGCAGCTGTATTTATAATTGTATCTGCATTTTGCGGTGATGCATTTGCTGAAATTGAAGCCGGGACCTTTTCAGCAGGACCGGCTGCAGGCTGGTATGTTTTTGAAGATGGTCAGGACATACACAATGGGCCTGTCTATGGTTTGAGTTTTGGTTATAATTATACCGGCAATATAGGAGTCGAAGGTACGTTCAATTTTGTTCAGGCTGATGCAGCCCCTTCCGATGATAATGTTCAGGTCTACATTTACCGAATTGAAGGCCTTTATCATTTTATGCCTGACAGTAAATTCGTACCATATGTTGCAGTCGGCGGCGGAGCTATTACGCTCGACGATAACAGTGGAGGTGATACGGGTGCCATGATGAATTACGGCGCGGGTGTGAAATTCTTTCTTAGTGAATCTTTTGCTGTAAGAAGCGATGTCCGGCATATAATAGACTTTGACGATTCAAACAATAACTTTGCACTTACAGCGGGCCTGACATTCCTGTTTGGAAAAAAAGAAAAAGCGATTGCACCTCCTCCGGCCCCGGCCCCGTTAGACAGTGATGGCGACGGTGTTTACGATGACATGGACAGATGCCCCGATACTCCTTCCGGTTTTTCTGTAGACAGTGACGGTTGTCAGAAAGACGGTGACGGAGACGGTGTTTACGATGACATGGACCAGTGTCCCAACACACCCCGGGGTGTTTCCGTAGACAGTGTCGGCTGCCCAAAAGACAGTGACGGCGACGGAGTGTACGATGATATGGACCAGTGCCCCAAGACACCTCCCGGGCTTACAGTGGACAGTGTAGGCTGCCCGAAAGACAGCGACGGCGACGGAGTGTATGACGACATGGATAAATGTCCTGATACTTTAATGGGGATAAAGGTTGATAAAGATGGCTGCCCTGTTCCTATTAAAGAAAAAGTGTCTATTGAACTGAATGTGGAATTTGAATTTGACAAGGCTGAAATCAAATCAGCTTATCACGATCACCTGCAGAAAGTTGCAAATTTTCTGAAAACATACCCTGATACAAAGGCAGTTATAGAAGGACATACAGACGGTATCGGGACAGACTCATATAATATGAGGCTGTCCGGTAGAAGGGCAGAGAGTGTCAGAAAATATCTTGTGGAGAAATACGATGTTCCTGTCGGGCGCCTTGAGGCAAAGGGTTTTGGTGAGTCCGTACCCGTTGCCGGGAATGATACTGACGAGGGCAGACAACGGAACCGCCGGGTTGTTGCGGTCATTTCGACTATTGTGACAAAGTATAAATAACATAAACATGATAACGTACCTGGAAAGCTGGAGTTTTGGAAAATTGGAGAACCGGGGGAAACAGTATACGGAAAATAAAATGAAGAAAATAAAGTGCCGAAATAATCTGATCATCCTTTTATCTTTTGTACTGTCGCTGCTGAATGCAGATGCTGTCTTTGCAAAGCAGGTAACTTTTGAGAGAGAATACGTATACCAGGCGAGCGAGGCTGACAGCAAGCTGTATTGCCGGGCCATTGCACTTGAGCAGGTCAAGGTGCTCCTGCTGGAAGAACTGGGAGTATATCTTGAAAGCGAGACTGAAATAAAGAACTTTCAACTCACGAAGGACCAGATGACGACGTTAACTGCCGGGATAGTTATGACTGAAGTTATTGATGAAAAATGGGACGGGCAGACATACACTCTTAAGGCCAGAATTGAGACGGACGCTGATGAGGTTGTCAGGTCTGTTGATGCACTTCGTAAGGACCGGCAAAAGATACAGGAATTGAAAAAGACGAGAGAGAAGGCCAGAAAAGCCATGAGAGAGGTGGAGAAGCTGAAACTGGAGATTGCTGAACTTAAAGAAAAAGATAAAATTGATAAAATGAGGGAATATGACAGGGCAGTCAAGGAATTGAGTTCAGCGGACTGGCTTGAAAGGGGGTTTAATTCATATCAGAACGGGAAGTTTAAGGCTTCAATAAAGGCCTACAGCAAGGCCATCAGGCTGAGCCCGGAATTCACCATAGCCTACTATAACCGCGGAAATATCTACAGTAAGGACCTTAAAAAATATCAAAAAGCCATAATGGACTATGACAAGGCACTTACATTAAAACCTGATTATGTAAAGGCATATAATAACAGAGGTCTTTCATATAGCAAACTGGGTAATCATCAGCTGTCTGTCAGGGATTACAGTAAAGCCATAAAACTGAAACCTGACTACACAATTGCATACTTGAACAGAGGTGCTGCATACAGCAAGCTGGGTGACTATGAACGGGCGGTTATAGATTATGGGAAAGTGATAGAACTGAAGCCCAGGTATCCCAAAATATATGAGATTCGGGGCAACCTGTATAAAAAAATGGGGAACATGGAAAATGCGTGTGCTGACTGGAGGCATGCCTGTAATCTGGGGGACTGTAAAAAGATTGAATATGCTGACCTGAATGATGTTTGCGATTAGGATTTAAAACTTATTATTCTATATGAGGTCATCAATGCTTTTTATCCCAAAGAGCTTCACAATCTTATTCTTCGAGCTTTTACCGGAAATGATTTCAACATTCTTTTTTGCTATGCCCAGATTTTTGGCGAGGACTTCGACCAGTTCATTATTAGCCTTACCTTCTACAGGTGGAGATGTGAGTTTGACTTTTATGGCATCTCCATAGGGCCCTACAATCCCTGATCTGGAGGAACGTGGTTCGACCTTAACATTTATTATAAGGTATTCGTTTGCTTTATCCTTGTTCTTTTTCATTCCAGATGCTGTGAAGGGCTTCGATATTCTTTGTTCCAGTTGTTTGAATGGTTGAAACTGTTTTCCTATGAAAACACTACATTCATTTTAATAATATTTTTAACTTCAGAGAAACGGCCTATTGCGAGCAGGTCCCCGTCCGCAGACATTATCTTTATACCTGATGCTGATTTCAGATCGTCTGAGAGGACTGTTCTTCTGTTCAGTTCTACAGGGTTGCCATGCATTATCCGTTTTAACATGGTCTCACTTATCCTGAACTCAGGGAGCCAGGACAGTGCTTCATACATTGTATAAATCCCCTTATCTATTTTTTCACCCTGGCTAATTGATTTCAGTTCGTCAAGGGAGAGGCTGTTATCGATTTTATACTGTCCTATTTCCGTACGTTCAAGCTCATAAAGGTGTGCTCCAACTCCGAGTTCCCTGCCAATATCGTCGCACAATGTTCTTATATATGTCCCTTTTGAACAGCGGGTACTGAAAGTAACATAGGGAAGTTTTGTATCGAGAAGTTTTATATATTCAATACTGACTTCTCTCGGTTTTCGTTCTATTTCCATGCCCTCCCTTGCTAGTTTATACAGTGGCTTACCTTTGTGCTTTAAGGCTGAATACATCGGGGGCAGCTGCTGTATTGTACCTTCGAATGACTTTAAGACTCTACTTATAGAAGCCTTATCAATATCAGCTGGATCACTTACAGAAGTGATACTACCTTCTGCGTCCAGTGTGTCTGTGGTTTCCCCGAGTTTCATTACGGCCATATATTCCTTGTCGAGACCGGTAAAGTATGAAGCGAGCCGGGTGGCCCTGTTTACACAGACAATAAGCAGACCGGTTGCCATGGGGTCGAGTGTTCCAGTATGGCCGGCTTTTTTTACCTTCAGAATTTTTTTGACTTTTGATACAGCATCCTGAGATGTAATGCCTTTGGGTTTGTTAATGCTTATGACGATATCCATATAAAAAAGTCCGCAGATTACTCAGACACTAAATAAATGACGAGATCATAAAAAGATTTTTAATCTGTGAAAGTCTGTGGTAAAAAACTGCGTAATCTGCGGATTAAGTGTCCTTTATTGCTTTTTTGATAGCTTTTAAAACCTTGTCCTGAACCTGCTTGAGAGTTCCTTTAACTGCGCATCCAGCAGCAGGGGCATGCCCGCCACCTCCGAATTTCTTTGCTATTTTTTGTACATCCACTTTGCCCTTTGAACGCAGACTGATCTTGAAAAGATTTGACCTGTTCTGCCTGAAGAATACGGCAACCTCGACCCCTCTGATCTTTCTGGGGTAGTCTACAAAATCTTCACAATCCGCAGCAGTAGTACCTGTTTTTTTGAACATATTTATTGTAGTGGAAATCCAGGCTACGCCGTCTTTTTTCTCGAGCGTCGACAGAGAAAGGCCGAGCAGCTTCACTGAAGCTGAAGGGGTACTTTCATGAATTTCTTTTGAAATGTCCCAGGGTTTTGCACCTGCCTCGACAAGATGGGAAGCGATCATCAAGGCTTCAGGTGATGCATTGGAATACCTGAACCCCCCTGTATCTACCAGAATTGATGCATAAAGATTTGTAGCAATTTTTTTATCGATCGGGACTTTAAGGGCTGTTAATATTTTATAAATGAGCACTCCGGCTGCAGCGGCCTGAGGATCAATCAGGCATGCTGAAAGAGATTTATAAAACCTGGATTGCCCGGTATTGGAAGGAAGTACGTGATGATCAATAATGGCTATTTTATCTGCGTTAATATCTTTAAAGCCTGTCCTCTCGGGAACATTGTGGTCGACCATAAAAAAAACATCGTATTTTTTTTTAGGCGGGGACTGCCTGATTGTTTTTGATTCCGGCAGAAACCTCAGGTTTTCAGGGACAGGGTCCCTGCTGAGGACGGATATGCTCCTTTTACCGAGTTTTTTTAAACCCAGCGCCAGCGCCAGCGATGAACCGATTGAGTCTCCCTCAGGGTTAATATGTCCTGCAATAATGAAAGAGTTATTATCTTCAATCAGATTAATGAGCTTAGAAGAGATTTTCATCATCGTCCACCGGCCCCCTGTCCGAGTTTATTTCATCAAATATACCGTCAATTTTTCTTCCGTATTCAATTGATTCATCGATCTTGAAAGTCGGTATCGGTATGAATTTCATCCTCAACCTTTTGCCCAGTTCTCCCTTAAAAAATGAAATCATTGAGTTAAGTTTTCTGACAGTCCTTTCCTTTTCAGCATCATCAAGCACACTTATGTAGATTGTAGCGTTTCTGAGATCGTCACTTACTTTTGCCCCCGTAACAGTCACAAATCCGAATGTTTTGTGCTTGATTCTGTTCATTATAATATCGGCGACTTCTTGCCTGATCAGGTCACTTACTCTTGCTGAACGTTTATATGGATGCATTTTATCTCCGTTTCATAAACAGCAAGCTGACAGCTGTCTGCTTGCTGACTTATCATAACATTTCCATTGTAGAATCTATTAATTCAACGGAATGTGTATTAAGAACCAGGGTCCTTACCTTTTCGAAAACCTTGTTTATTATTAATGTCTCATTAGCTACGTATGCAATCCCGATTACACTCCTCTGCCAGAGATTGTTGGCATCTACTTCAGCCACAGAAACATTGAACTTGTTTTTGATCCTGTCGGTCAGACTCTTGATGACCATCCTTTTTGACTTCAGTGAGTTTGCTTCGGGTATGTGTAAATCCAGGGTAAGAAGACCGACAATCATAATTGTTATAGTTAATGTCCGGGATTATATGTATCTGATATTCTGAGTGTGAAGAGACAGCTATAAACTATTGGTTTTCTATTCCAGCTTGGCGGCCACTTCTTCCTTGATATAGTTTTCGAGAATATCGCCGACTTTAAGGTCATTGAAATTTTCGACCATTATGCCGCACTCAAATCCTGACAGGACCTCTTTTGCGTCTTCCTTGAACCGTTTCAGGGAAGAGATTTTACTTTCATATATGACTATATTATCTCTGATTACTCTTACGCCTGCGCTCGACCGTGACATTTTCCCGTCCTGTACATGACATCCTGCAATCGTACCGAGGCGGGAAATTGAGAAAATGTTTCTCACTTCTGCCCTGCCGAGTACCTTCTCGGTAATTGTCGGCTCAAGCAGTCCTTCAAGGGCCTTCTTAATATCATCAATTGCATCATAGATAACACTGTAAATCCTGACATCTACTCCTTCACGGTCAATAAGCGCGGTAGCGTTTGCGTCAGGGCGTATGTTAAATCCGATTATAATAGCGTTAGATGCGGTTGCCAGCATGACATCAGATTCATTAATGCCGCCAGCACCTGTATGAATTACATTAACTTTGACTTCAGGATGCTTAAGGTTTAAAAGGGAGTCCTTGACCGCTTCAACAGAACCCTGAACATCTGCTTTGATGATAAGGTTAAGGTCTTTTATTTCCCCTTCTTTCACTTTTTCAAACAGGTCATCAAGTGTCAGTTTTTTCTTTTTGCCAATGGATGCGGTTTTTTGTTTGTGGAGCCTGTTCAGTGCTATCTGTCTTGCCTTCCTCTCATCCTCCATGACTACGAATATATCACCAGCCTGCGGGACCTCCGGGAAGCCTATGACTTCAACAGGAGTGGATGGGCCGGCCTTTTTGATCTTCTTTCCTGTATCGTCTATCAGTGCCCTCACCTTGCCGGCAATTGTCCCGACCAAAAAGGAGTCTCCTGCTTTCAATGTACCGGAGTTGACCAGGACCGTCGCTACCGGACCCCTTCCTCTGTCGAGCTTGGCTTCAACTACCGTTCCCCTTGCATTTCTGTTATAGTTGGCTTTCAGTTCCATCATATCTGCCTGGAGAAGAATCATCTCCAGCAGATGTTCGATCCCTGTTTTTTCCTTTGCCGAGACTTCGACAAAAATATTCTTCCCTCCCCAGTCTTCCGGGACTACATCGCGCTGGGCGAGTTCATTCTGTACTTTCTGAATATTTGCTTCGGGTTTGTCAATTTTATTAACGGCAACTACAATCGGAACATCTGCGGCCTTGGCATGGTCGATGGCCTCAATGGTCTGGGGCATGACACTGTCATCTGCAGCAACAACGAGAACTACAATGTCCGTTACCTCTGCACCCCGTGCTCTCATGATGGTAAATGCCTCATGACCGGGTGTGTCGAGAAAAGCTATTTCTTTGTCCTTCAGCTTAACTTTATATGCACCTATATGCTGTGTTATTCCTCCGGCTTCTGTTTCTGTTACCTTTGTTTCGCGTATGGCATCAAGTAAAGTGGTCTTTCCATGGTCAACATGTCCCATAATTGTTACGATAGGGGGACGATGACTGAGTGCAGACTCGTCAATCTCTTCTTCCAGCAGAAGGGCTTCATCGTCATCGAATTTTGTGATTTCCAGTTTGAGCCCATAGGTTTCGGCGATTATCTGCGCGGCATCAGGGTCAACTGGCTGATTAATTGTCGGCATCGAACCCAGTTCCATAAACTTTTTTATAAGATCATTCAGCTTCTGTCCGATCAGTTCGGAAAATTCCTTAACAGTAGTGCCTTCCTGGAACTTGATTTCCCGTTTCCTGGGTTGTGTAGTAGTCGGGGCCTCTGCATCAGCTTTTTTTGACTGCTGTTTTTTGTCATGCTTCTTGAAGCGGGGTTTGAAATCGTATCCCTTTTTTGAGACTTCCACTCTCCTTATAGAGTCGAAGGCCCTTTGCATTCCTGGTTTAGCTTTGAATTTTGTTATCTTGCCGTGGTCTGTCTCTTTTTGGGGTTTACTATCCGGGGATGCTTCTTTTTCTTTTCCTGAGATACTTTCTGTTTCCGGATGTGGCTTTTTCTGCTTCACCTTTTCTTTGGGAGCAGTCTCTGTCTTTTTATCGGCAGTAACCTTTTGGGGAGGCTGCTTAACTTCTGCTTCGACCTTAAGTTTAGCAGGTGCCTGGGCTTCTTTTGCTTTTTTCTTGGGAGCGGTCAGTTTTGTTCCTGCTTTGACTTTGCCCTCTTTTGTAAAGATACCTATCAGTTTTTCTGAAGTGCTATCGTCAATATTTGACATGTGAGACTTTACAGAAATTCCAAGTCCCGCAAGTTTGACAATAATTTCTTTATTGCTCAGGTTTATACTTTTTGCCAGTTCGTATATTCTCATTCAGTATTATTTTCCCCAAAAAAGCTTTTAATTATCAGCTATTTTTACCGTTCATAAATTTTTTTATTACAGCTTTCCATATCTGTACCGGGCTTGTAAGTTAGTTTGGATTAATGTTATCATAACTTCTCTTTTTAATGCAAACTCAGGTGTCTTTACAGAATGCTGATGCCTGATTATACAAATATTAGTTATAAATTGTTAAATCAAAAGACAATCGGTATGTTTAACCGGTTAATTAGAATATATAATAATTCTAAGGAGGAATAATTCTGATGGCAGTATGTTCAGTTTGCGGAAAACAAAGAACTTCAGGTAATAATGTCAGCCATGCCAATAACAGGACGAAGCGTGTTTTCAGGCCCAATCTGCAGAGAATAAAGGTCGAAACATCTCACGGTACAAGAAGATTGCATGTCTGTACCAGATGTCTGCGTTCCGGAAAAGTTAAAAAAGCGGTATAAGTTAAGAATAGGGTTCAAGGGGTCGAGGGGCCAAGGATTCTAGTGAAAAGACTTGATGCAGGATACTTTTTGAAAGAATATGAAACATGTACTGTTAATCATGAATACTATATTTTTTTCACTTGAACCCTTGAATCCTCGAATCCTCGAACCCTTCTTTTAGTTTTTATGCAGTCCCTTAAAGGTATCCTCAGACAGTTTGCAAAGGACTTTGGCATAGAAGGCACTGTTGCTCTGAAAACCATAAAGAACCAGTGGGCAGGCATTGTCGGACAACCCATAGCTGTACACACATTCCCTGATACAATCAAAAGCAAAATCCTCACAGTTATTGTAGACACCCCCCAATGGATGCACCATCTCGGTTTCTTTAAGGGAGAGCTCCTGCAGAAGCTTGATGGATTTGATATTTCTGAAATACGGTTCAGGATAGGCAGGCTGCCTGAAACCGAAAAGGCAATCCAGGAGGAAATGGAGAGTGACCTGACTGAAGATGAACTGCGGTACATTGAGAATACGGTCAAGAATCTGAAAGATGAGGAGTTGAAGGAAAAGTTCAGGAAGCTGATTACGCATGGGTTAACTAAAGGGAAAAAAGGAGATTAATGTTAATTGCATTATATTTTGATTGCTTCTTTTTAATGCTCCACAGCAGAGACTGTGGGGTTTCTTCTTAATCCCCCCTTTGGAAAAGGGGGGCGAGGGGGGATTTTTTAAATAATATTTTTTTTACCTAACGATACCCCGCTGTCTCTGCGGCGGGGAGTCTTCATTAACGTTTTACCTGCTGAAATCAATTCTGAGATATGTGGATAACTATTAGTAAAACCTAGAGTCAATGAAATGGATGAATCTGAAAATCGTTTATTACCATTTGAAAGAGAGCGGATTCGAGTCTGGCGGGCTTTCATTTAATAGTTGAAGTCATCAATAAAGTTGATGCAGTCAGGATTCCGTTGATAATTCTCTATTATGTATGAATGTAAGCAGATGTACTTTCACTGAAATCACTAATATCTTGTTTTTGAAGAATACCGGAATAATCAAGATAACTAACTCAAACGGTGATTCTGAAAACTTTCTATCTATTGTATTATGTGATATATATCACTTAATCGATTGCAAGAAAACTGCTATCTTATCTCTAATCTAGAAAAGGGATTCTTTTATGAAAAAGATTTTATGGCTGTTGCTTATCGTTTCATCGGTGTTGTTAATACCTATTATTCTGATGTCATGTGGAGATGGAGGCGGAAGTTCGTCAAATGGAAGTGATTCTTCTGGAAGCGTAGCACTGTATGTTACCGATAGTCCTGATGAAGATTATAAACAAGTTGAGCTTACAATTAACAGTGCACAACTTTTGCATACTGGATCGGGTACTACCTGTGATGTATTGAAATCACCTGAAACTATAGACCTTACTGACATTGCCTCTGTACTTAAACTTTTGGATGTCACAAGTTGTTCTGCACGAAGTTATAATAGAATTCATATTGAGCTTAAAGATCAAGGAAATCTGATAGATTTAAAGGATGTAGCAGACACATGCACTCTTACCTCTTATAAGGACGAAAAGGATAACCCCAATGTTCTCTATTGTATAGATAATGCCTGTTCTATGGATATAAATGGTGCTGTAAATGTACTTGCAAACAAAGGGAGTGGACTTGCTCTTGACTTCGAATTAAAAGATTTCGAATTAAAAGATTTCGAAGTTAGGAATTTCAATTCAGTATCAGACTGTACTGTTACGATGAAGGTCTCTCCTCTAAATGCCTCTGATGTTGATAATTATGATGAGGGAACTTCTGGCACAATCTCTAGTCTGAATACCGATGACGATACCTTTATTCTGACTGCTACGAGTGGATCTTTCACTGTTTTCTATGATGGCATTACCAACCAGCAGAGGATCGATGATCTTCTCACTTTTGCTCAGAGCAATGCATTAGAAGTAGAGGTCAAGAGTACCAGTATTGATCTTGCTGCATTTACCATTGATGCGACAGTTATTCATGTTGAAATAGAAGGAACTATTTCAAACCTTGACGATACTGTTACACACACTTTTACATTGACGTATCAAACAAGCAAAACAATAACAGTTGATTACACAGGTGCTGAAGAGGTTGAAGGAGTACTTGTAAATAATGTCGTAGCTGAGGTTGAATTGCAAGGGTATGACGGCATAAATTATCTTGCCCGGGAGATTGAAGTAGAGTAATGATCAGATTAAATTATTCAACATCACCAATATTATTCAAGAAAGGGAGATGGCACTTGTTACTCAACTTTGTGTTATTGACTTCTAAGGGAGGATGATATGAACATCAGAAAAATATTGATTTTGTTGTTTGCCATAAGCCTTATTGCAGGGCCTGCGTATGCTAAAAGTAATAAGGCCAAAAATAAGGGTAGAGGGCTTACTCCTGGTTTGCACAAGAAAGCTGAAAAGGGAAAGCCTCTACCGCCGGGCTGGCAGAAAAAGCTATCTAAAGGGGATATACTTGATAACTCTATATATTCAAGAGGAAAGATTGTCGCGCCGTTGGGAAAAGATGGAACAATATCTATAGAAGTTGAAGGAACAATCCTCAAGCTTCATGAGAAAACCAAAAAAATACTTGACGTAATATAAACGAAAACATAACAAATACATCAACTGCTTGCCATAGGCTATAGAATTATCATTTTTGGAGGTGACATATTTTCATGTCACCAACTAAAAAAAATTCAAAAGGAGAAATAATTTAACTTAAAAGGAGGATATGACATTATGAGAAAGGTATTACTGATCTTTTTATTGATCATCGCGATCGGCTGTACAAAAAATTATACAAAACTGCCTGAGAAGGTTGTCACACCTGAAGAAACAGTTAAGGAAGCAGTAATAAAG
>JBDLIC010000021.1:0-30418 GCA_039715075.1 Nitrospirota bacterium | reverse complement strand
AAAGGGTTGTGGTCGCTCGAACTCCCCCTCCCCTGGCGGGAGGGGGCTAGGGGGAGGGGGATTCTTTTCGTATTCTGTACCATTGCATCTATGTCAATATGCTCCAGCACTGCATCCGCAAGCTTGTCTATTTCCTCTTTTGCAATAGGATTTTCCTCCGCTACCACAAGACCAAGATGCCGTTCCGGAATTTTAAAATCCAGACTCCTCGGCAGATATCCAAGTACGGGAATGTCCTGAACGCTGTGCTTCAAACGATCCCAATGCCGTTCGGATGCAACACGGTTAAATATTACACCTGCGAAATCCGGGAGGGAAAACCCCGTCCCTACGGCACGGTGTTCCATAAATCCTTTAACAATCGCCCCTGCGCTTTCTGCCATTCCATACGCATCCACAACCAGAATTATCGGTAAATCTAAAGCTACTGCAAGGTCAGCCGTACTTATGTTACCGTCATACATTCCCATAACACCCTCGACTACAGAAACATCCGCATCAGCTGAATGCTTGTCAAAACACTCCTTCACATAATCCCGGCCGCATATCCAGAGATCGAGGTTCCTGGATACCTTTCCTGTTATAAGCCTGTGCAGACCTGTATCAATAAAATCCGGGCCCGCCTTGAATGGCTGGACACTTATCTTCTTCTTTTTCAGGGCCGCGAGTATGCCGAGTGTTATTGTTGTCTTACCGCATCCGCTGTGTGTTCCTGCTATTACTACACCGCTCATAGTTTCGAAAGCTCCTCTATCAAACGTTCATTGTCTGTATGTGACTTGACAGCAACCCTGACGTATGAACTGTCAAGGCCTTTAAAATTTGAACAGTCCCTGACTACAAGGCCCTTCTGTTTCAATTCATTGACCAGATGTCCGGCATTTTTCATTTTGAGCAAATAGAAGTTGGCAGCTGAAGGGGAAAACTCCACCCCCATATCCCTGAAACTCTTCTCCATATATTTTTTTTCATCTGACATCAGCTTTACTGTATCCTGGATATAACTGTGATCATCAATGGCAGCAACTGCTGCTTTCTGGGCCAGGTTGTTAACAGTCCAAGGTTCCTTGAATTTCCTGATTGTTTTTATCAGATCTCCATGAATAATCCCGTATCCTATCCGCAGACCGGTAAGGGCATAGAACTTTGTCATCGACCTCAGGACAATCAGATACGGGTTCTCCTTAACATGATTGATTACCGATTCCTCCGGACAGAAATCAATAAATGCTTCATCAACAACAAGCAGACATTTTTCAGCCCGCGCAGCTTCAGCAATTCTCAACACCTCGTGCCTGCCCAAAAGGGTCCCTGTAGGATTGTTCGGGTTGCACAAAAAAGCCATATCACATCCGATCATCTGTTCAATATATTTGTCCGGATTAATCTCAAATTTATTTTCTTTATTCAGCTTAATTTCCCTGACTGCCGTTACGCTATACGCTTTCCGCTTTGAGCTTACCGCCTTCTCGTACTCTGAAAATGACGGTGAGGGAATTAAAACACGTTCCGGCTGCAGTGCCCTCGGAATGAGGTATATCAGCTCGGTACTGCCGTTTCCGCATAGAATGGCAGCAGGACCAATATCGTAATGCTCTGCCAGCTTTCTCCTCAGCAGTGTAGTCTCCGGATCAGGGTAGTTCACTAAACCGTCAATCCCTGCATGAATAACATCTCTAACCTTCTCTGAAACTCCAAGCGGGTTTATAGAGGCACTGAAATCAATAAGCTCATCTTCAGGAATCCCAGTCTCCTCGGCAATTTCGTACAGGTTCCCACCATGCTCTGTTGTCCGTTGTCTTTCCTCCGTGTTCTGTCTTATAAGTTCCATATCTATCAACCTTAAATAATTATCAGCACAAAAAGGAGTCCTAAAAAGGAAGTCAATTTTGTCAGTAATAGCGCATCTTCCGAAGCCTTAATATAATAAGAGAGCGAGTCTTCTTTCTCTTCTCCCATGTATGATTTATGAACCTTTTTCCCTCCATACATTGCCGGCCCGCCAAGCCTGACACCAAGGACTCCGGCCATTGCCGCCTCCGGGAAACCGCTGTTAGGGCTTGAATGTTTTCCCGCATCCCGTTTCATTATCCTGAAAGCATTATAGCTGCCTTCAAAGTCGGGGCTTTCCATAGACAGGGAAAGTTTCTTTAACATTGAAATAAAAAACCGTCCCAAAATATTCTGGACTTTTTCATATTTCGCCAGACTCCGGAATACTATAAATCTCAGGGCATTAATAACATACGATGCAGCAACAATCATGAGCGCTGTTATCCTTGCCGGTATGTAGTTGGTAATATCATCAAGTCTGGCAGATGCCCATCCGAAATTTTTGTATTTTTTGTTTTTATAACCGACCATTGAATCAAGCGTGTTAATGGCTTTATATGTCATGGCAAGGGGAAGGCCGCCGATCATAAAATAAAAGAGCGGCGCTACTATTCCGTCCGAAGTGTTTTCAGAAAGGGTTTCAATCGCACCCCTAAGAACACCTCTTTCTTTCATCGCCCCCGTATCTCTTCCTACAATCATTGAGAGCTTTATCCTTGAGTTCTCGAGGTTCCCGTTCTTAATCTCGTCGATCACCGCCTTTCCGGACTTCAACAGGTCACGGGTTGCCAGGGTGGTCGATGTAAGAAAGACAAGGAGGGCAAATGTAATATAAGGGACAGCCCTGATATCCTGGAAGGAGAAGAAAAGGACCTGCAGCAGGTTCATTAAAATATAGGTAGCTCCTACTATAATAACAGTAAGCAGGCCTCCGGCCAGTCTTTCCTGCACTTTAACCGGCAACTCCTTTCCTTTCCTCAAAAAAGGAGGGACCAGTAATGTTATGTCAATTTTTTCCGTTTCTCCTGTCTCTTTGTTTTCAGTTTTTTCATCACCATTATCAAAGACAGTAAAGGTATTCCTTAAAAAGTGTTCCGTCTTTTCGATGGCCCATCCGATCAGGCGGACAGGGTGGGGAATACGTCTGGGATCCCCTATTATCAGGTCCAGAAGATATGCCAGCGCAAGAAGAGTGGCCTCTGTCATTTCACATCCTCCTTAACTTTCTTCATGCAGTATTCCATCCCGACCTGTCTCAGGATGAAACATATATCTAAACTCTCGCCTAAAGTTTCGGCCCACCTGTTGATTGCGCTTTCCCGGATTTCCTGATATGCTGTTTTCTCCTGCTCAGGAAGGCCCTTTGATTTCCTCAGGGAATTGAGGAGGTCTGATCTCAGACCGTCATTATCGAACAATCCGTGGATATAGGTTCCCCACACATTGTCCCTGACGGACCCGTCTGACAGATAATCGTTTAAACCGTTGAAACGGTTTATTTCAAAAAGCCCGTTATCTCCCGTTGTGTTTCCCATATGGATTTCGTAGCCTTTCAGATTGTTCCATCTGCAGCCGCAGCCATGGGGAACTGCTTCAGCCCATTTTGGACTAACGATCTTTGCCTTAACCTGGCAGGTTGTCTTTGTCCTGTCCATTGTGGTGACTGTATCAAGGAAACCCATCCCTTCAATTTCCCGGAGAGAACTTTCAACATTATCAGGATCAAGTATTTTCCGGCCGATCATTTGATAACCACCGCACACTCCTACAAGCGGTGTCCCCCGCCTAACCGCAGCCTTCACACATTCTTCCATGCCGTTTTCCCTGAGCAGCATCAGATCTGCTACTGTATTTTTTGAGCCGGGGATAATAATCAAGTCAGCACTGTTAATATCCTCTTCCCACAAAGAATATTTCAGTTCCACATCAGGCTCATAAAGAAATGGTGCAAAGTCGGTAAAGTTGGCAATATATTTCAGCCTCAACACAACAACTTTCAATTTTTTATCGTGCTCAACCGGCTCCATCCGCTTTATCCGTTCAATAGAAAGCCCGTCTTCTTCATCCAGCCCCAGGTCCCTCTGATAATAAAGAGTGCCGATAACAGGCCTGCCGGTCTTCTCTTCGATCATTCGTAATCCGGGACGCAGGATCTCCATGTCACCGCGGAATTTATTTACAATGAAAGCTTTTATGAAATCCGCGTCTGTAGGGGCAGGCCCCTGTGCCTGCCCTGGGCAACCACGGGGGGTTGCCCTTACATGGTCTTTTAACAATTCCACTGTCCCGTAAAACTGCGCGAAAACTCCGCCGCGGTCAATATCTCCGACAAGAATTACAGGGGCATCCGCATAGCGGGCAACCCTCATATTTACTACTTCCTCTTTCTGAAGGTTGATCTCTGCAGGACTGCCCGCGCCTTCGATCACGATAAGGTCATACTGATCCGAGAGCCTGTCATATGCAGCCTTTATTTCTTCCCACACTTTGTCCTTGATTGCGTAATATTCATTCGCCTTCATAGTCGCGTGTACTTTTCCGTTCATGATGACCTGGCAGCCCGCCTCACCGGTTGCCTTAAGCAGAACCGGGTTCATGTCATTGACCGGTTCAAGGCCTGCGGCCTCCGCCTGAAACGCCTGCGCGCGCCCTATCTCTCCGCCCTCTTTTGTAATAAATGAATTAAGCGCCATATTCTGCGACTTAAAGGGCGCAACCTTTATGCCCATATCTCTGAACAACCGGCAGAGCCCTGCGACTACAGCGCTTTTGCCTGCACCCGACCCTGTTCCCTGTATCATTATTGCCTTGGCCATAGTATTTAAACTGTAAAATTCAACTGGTTTATTACGGGATAGTCCCATAATTCAATTACATTCAATGCAGCAAAGTCCTGCTCAATCCTGAAAATGTTCTCAAGAGGTATACCGAGCAGTTCACACAGTATCACCCGGTTTATTCCTCCATGGGCAACAATTGCGATGTTGTCCCCGTTATGTTTTTCAGTAATTTCATTAAATACCCTTAAAGCCCGGTCCTTGACATCAAGTGTACTTTCACCCTCCATAGGGCTGAATTTCAGCGGGTTCTCCGCCCAGGCCGTGAATGCATCCGGATACTGTTCCTTAATCTCATCAAATGACATCCCTTCCCAGACACCGAAGTTTCTTTCTTTTAAATCTTCCACTACTACCGGTTTAAGGCCAAAAGGTTCTGCAATGATCTCAGCACTTTTTTCGGCCCGGCTCAATCCAGAGCAATAAACAGCACCAAGGGTGCAAGAGGTCTTTCCTTCCGCACTCAGAAAGGCTGAAAGCCTTTTAAGCTGCTCAATCCCGTTCTCAGAAAGCGGCACATCTATATGTCCCTTATAACGTCTTGCATCCGCGCCTTCTGTCTCTCCATGTCGGATCAGATAAACTTTTGTAGCCATATGACCGTTGTGACCAGGAAGATCAGGAGCACAATCTCATTAACCGCCCCGAATGAATCTCCGGTCATACCTCCGAAAATTTGTTTGAAAAACCATGCAGCTGCGAAAATAAAAAAATATATAACAGGTAATGCGAACATTACACAAAAAATAAAAAACGGATATTGCGAGCCTGATACTGCTGCTAACAGGACTATCAAAACAACCAGGACTGTTGCAGTCAAAAGCTCTTTCGTCCCGGTATGCTCAAGAAACACTCTGCCTAATCCGTCCTTCCTGGCAGACGTACAGTGGTATGCAGCCGGGACCATTGCCCACCGGGAGACCACTGGCATTACAATCAGCACAGTTATATATACATTAATTGTTGAATGGAAAAATACGGCATTCAATAATACGTATTTCAAAAGAAGCACCATAACAATCGCAATTACACCCATCGGGCCGACCGAGCTGTCCTTCATGACCAGGAGTTTTTTGTCCAGGTCTCCTCTCGAGGCAATCGCGTCAAACGTATCTGCCAGGCCGTCAAGGTGAAGGCCGCCGTTCATTATTACAATCGCGAGGACCAGAATTGCGTTAGTCAGTTCCGCGGGGAACACTTTCAAACAAAGAAAGGCCAGCACTGACAAGATTATACCTTCAATAAATCCCACCAGCGGGAAAATGGCGGTTGACCCTCCGATCTCCTGGTCAGAGACCTCCCCCATATCCCTGACAGGGATTATCGTCAAAAACTGAAATGCGAGTAACATTTTTTTCATCTCTTATAACAGAACAACAATTCCATACATATTCCTCCCCATTGATGGGGGAGGCTAGGTGGGGGTGTTTAATAAAATTCACCCTCCCCTTAGTCCCCTCCCATCAAGGGAGGGGAAACATGAAATAAATATTTACTATTCGTTTTTCTCAGCTACTGCGGCTTCCGCAAAGGTCGCCATCTCTTTATAAATTTTCAGGCCGGATTCTATGACCAGCATTGCAAGGGCAGCGCCTGTACCTTCACCCAGCCTCATGTCGAGGTCCAGTATCGGCCTGAGGCCTATTTTTTCGAGCATTGATTTATGTCCGATCTCCTGCGACATATGGGCAGCGAACATATAGTCCCTTGTTTTGGGTTCGATCAAATATGCTATCAATGCTCCTGCTGTAGAAATAAATCCGTCCACAACAACGGGGACCTTGTTTGCTGCAGCTCCGATGATCAGGCCGGCGATGCCCGCAATTTCCGCACCGCCCAGTTTTGCGAGTACGTCAATCGGATCAGAAGTGTCCGGGTTGTTAACCTTAATAGAATCTTTTATTACTTCAACCTTATTTTTCCAGGCATCGTCATTTATCCCGGTACCTCTTCCGGTAATATCTTCAACAGACTTTCCGGTAATAACGTTCGTAATCGCACTTGAAGGAGTCGTGTTGGCAATGCCCATCTCACCGGTACCGAATATCTTGTATCCTTTTTTCGCATATTCATTCGCCAGTTCAATCCCGACCTGTATACATTGCTCAGTCTCTTCCCGCGTCATTGCAGGACCTTTTCTCATGTTTTTTGTGCCGGACAATATTTTCTTTGATACAAATCCGTCATTTTTAAGATCACCAAAATCATAATCAACCCCGATGTCAACAACCACCACATCTGCCCCTGCGTGTCCTGCAAGAGAATTAATGCCTGCTCCGCCGTGTATAAAATTGAGCACCATCTGGGGTGTAACTTCCTTTGGAAAAGCAGAGACACCTTCATCTGCCACGCCGTGGTCCCCTGCAAAAGTAAAGACGACCTTTTTATCTAGTTCGGGCATCGCGTTTTCAGATATGGCGACGAGCTGTTTCGCAAACTCCTCGAGCCTTCCCAGGCTCCCCTGAGGTTTGGTGAGGTTGTCCAGCCGCTCCTGGGCTTGTGCCGCGAATTTGCCGTTCGTGTTCGTAATGCCCGACAGTATTGATTGTAAATCCATGATTCCCTCCATTTTTTAACAGTTCGAACGGTTCAAGCAGTTTGAACGGTTCAAACGGTTTTACTTTATTTTCACCGGTATACCGGCTGTTACCATATATACTTCGTTGGCGATCCCGGCAACTTCCTGGTTTAATGTGCCTGCCAGGTCCCGGAACCTTCTGGCCAGTTTATTTTCAGGCACAATCCCTGAGCCGACCTCGTTTGAAACGATAAAAAGTTTCATGCCATTAAGCTTCTTCAGGTTATCTGTAAATTTCCTTATAGTCTCTTCCGGAGACTCTATTCCCGGATCCGGGGTCTCTGCCCTGAGTAAAATGTTAGAGAGCCATATGGTAAGGCAGTCAAGCAGGACAACACCGTTTGTATTCTTCATATTCAATAGAACTTCAGAAATTTTCAGAGGCGCTTCACAGGTTTCCCAGTCACTCCCTCTTTCAGCCTTATGTTTTTCGATGCGCTCCCGCATTTCCTCATCAAGGGCTTCAGCAGTTGCAATGTATGCCTTTCGTCCCTCAACCTTCATGGCCTCATTCAAGGCAAAGGCACTCTTGCCGCTCCTTGCTCCGCCTATAATAAAAGTGATGTTCAATCTATTCCTCAATATTAATCTAAAATAAAAACCCCGGCCTTCTTTTTAAGAAAGCCGGGGGATAAAAGCCAAAACCTTTACCCTCACAACCTCTCTCCTCGAAGGTTTCACTGTGAGGTCACGTCCAGGCAGGTCTTCTGGCTCTCCCGATCTCTACTTGCCTTCCCTGTTTCAAAACAAGTGGCATTCAATATGTAGAGACTGCGATTCCGAAACAAACAGTGGAAATCGGGATTACAGCGGCGGGTCCGCTCCAGCTTAAAACTGGATTCCCCATTATGCCCAAAGGGCACCTGAACAATTATGTCCAGAATTATACCTTATTAGATTGATGTCAAGTCAAGAAAACATTTACGATTCGTAAATAAATCCGGGGAATTTCTCACTATTAATTATATTAACAACATAAAATCAACAGCTTATATCTACTGCAGATAATAACGCTGATTTTTGCCCCGTCTTTCCTGCTGCTTATGCATTTTGGAAATCCTGTTATCTTGTCTTGCATATTAATAAATCGCGAATATATGCCGATATATATAATTAAAGCCCTGTTAAAGGCGGTTAAAACTAATTTATGATTATTTATTCGCGCAGTTTAAAAACAGAGAAAATGTATCAGAAAATCATTGCCGGCACCCTGCATGTCATATTTCTTTTTCTAATGATTGCATGCTTTCCCTTTCAGGCTTATGGAAATGATGGTGCGATCACCGTATTCTGGATAGAAACAGGGCCGTTAACTGACCGGGCCTGTCAAGGATTTTTATATAAACGGCGGCATAGATGACGGCATTTCCGAATCAATGGAACTTGATGTTTACAGAGAAGTAGAAGTCCCGGACCCCAAAAAAAGATGAAAAACCTCGCTTACCAGCTCCAGTTCTTTTGCTACCTTCGAGTGTCCTCTTTGAGCGGGGCGATTCAAACCTGAAAGCTGAGGCAACTGAAGCACTCTCTATTGTTCAGGATATTTATAATAAATCAAAAAACAAAGACATACTTATTGAGGGACACACATATAATCTCGGCTCACCTGAGTACAACCTGGAACTATCAATGAAGAGAGCCCGGAGCGTTTCAGATTACCTCGCACATAAAATGGGAATACCCGCAAACCGCATACGTATTATGTATTATGGCGAAAGATTTCCCATAGCATCAAATAGTACAGAAGAAGGCAGGGCCAGGAACCGGCGCGTTTCTGTCCGTTTTCTGCCGCGGAAAGCTAAAATAGCACAAAAATAATCCGGTTTTAAATTGACGAAACGCAAACACTCAAAATAAGATAATTGCATGCAGCTTCGCTATGGTTCTTCAGGTGTTAGACATCACCGGAACAACTGTTCGCCTTGATCGGCTGGGTAGTCATTTATCCTTCAAGAAATATTTCCTGATATTTGTTTTCAATATCCCCGATCTCTTCCTTTGTTAATGCTTCGAATTCCTTTTTCCTCGCCCTTTTGGATAATCGACCATCGCTCTGTTCCAGGAACAGGATAAGCAACGCAACCGTTTTGTCCGGCATTTCATATGTGTTTTCCAGGTATCCTTTCATTTCATCGTAGCTATTCAGGTAATTAACCTCATTGGGGATTATATTTTCAATCGTATCCTTAACAGAGTCGTACAAAAACTCGGCTTGCTTCGTTGCGTCGAAATATCGATAATAGTCACTCGTTTCATTTAGTACTTCCACATTCTTGTTGGTTGTCGGCTTCCATTGAATGAACTCAAGAAGCGGATGTGAATAAGATTTCAATACCGTGCGGTAATCATCAATATGATCTAATATGGAAGCCGATACCGGAAAGATGACCCCTTGCCGGGCAAAGTTCATCTTTGCCAGAATATGGTGAATGATGTACCGGTGCAGTCGTCCATTGCCATCAGCAAAAGGGTGGATGAAAACAAGACCGAAGGCTATTTCTGCAGCCGTTAATACCGGATCAAATCCTGCCTTTTCCAATTCTTCACCTGTCTCTATAAGTCTGTCCGTTAAGGATTCAACATCCTGCCATTTTGCGGAAATATGGTCTGGAATGGGTTCTCCTGAAACACGATCATGTTCACCAACAAAACCACCTTCCCTGCGAAACCCCATAGGTGTAAACCGGCTGTTTTCGATGATGAGCTGTTGCAGGCGTGTTAATTCTTCCTTGCTTAGCGGTTTTGAACCGGCCTGCCCGATGGCTTTTCCCCATCGCATGGCACGGGTATTCCCCGGTTTTTCGCCTTCTATCGTAAAGGAAGCCCTGGAGTCTTTTAATAAGAGAAATGCCGAAGCTCGCTGCAGCACGTCTTTTCGTATGGTGCTTAAATAATTGTCCTTTTTATCGGATAAATTGGAATGGATACAGGCTTCCAGTTTGGGTGTTTTAAAAATGAGCGGACAAAAGCCGGGCGTGCCGGGAATATTATTAATTATACGGTGACGGGGCGAACGTTGTCCTTCTATCGCATACTGTATTTTATCGTCCAGTAGTGGAACATAATTCTTGATCCCAAGGTCGGGGAGGTCCAAAGGTTGCTCCATGAGCCATTCGTACAAAAACCAGATCTTCCGGCTATACTGACCTGTTGGTTCAATTTGAAGCAACTCCTTTACTTCCTTGCCGCCAAGTTTGGTAAAGAGGTATTTGAAAAAGAGAAGGTTTATCCCTTCATATTTCAATGCAAAAATAAGCTGCTTATATAGGCTGTCCTCAGGCTGATGTCTGGGTGTGAATACTTTCCAGCCATCTTTTTCATAGCGGCGGGTCTTTTTACTAATTAAAGCAAGGGTGTGTGGCAGTGGCACCGGGAGTTGCAGTTTGTCGATGATAGCAGCATAACCTGCAATGTTTCCTCTTTCCGGAGCGGGCTGTCCGTGAAAAACAGTTATTTCTCGTGAAAAACGGTTATTTTTCATATGCGTTTGTGAAAAACGGGTATACAAGTATACATGAAAAACAGGTACGATTTATGAATTCTAGGTATTATTTTACCATATCAATGAAAAATAGGTATATTTAATTGTAGTTAATTCCTATTTCTAAATAAACCCGGCCACCTCTATCTAACCTTCTTATTTGTTTCTTTTTTTTGATTTTTTAGGTACCCTTTTCATTCCTATTAGTTGAGTGTTTCTTATATATTCTGTTTAATAGCTCTGCCGTACTCTGACAAAATTGTTCAATTTTAATGTCCAGCAAATTATTTTTATGAAGGATTAATGCTTTCATAATAATCTCCCTCCTTTCTTGAATTCATTATAAGAAGGAGGATAATTATTTCATATGATTTACATCATAGAGTTATTCTTAGGTTAGAATTATTATAATTAAGCATTATGAATAAAAACATTATCCACAACTAATAAAGTTAAACATTTCTAAAAGAAGAACAGGAGAGCAGGTGGTTTAGATGGAAAAACGAAGTGTAAAGAGAATTCCCGTATGCCTGGATTTTAAATGCTGTGGGATAGAATTTTTGGGAACTATAACAAATCTGTCAGAAAAAGGGATGTTCTTCATATCTAAGAAAATTACCTTCCCGCTTCAGAACCAATTTCAAATATCTATCCAGTTAAATGGAAAGAAATTAAATCTTCCTGTGAAAATTAAAAGGGTGACAAAGACAAATGGTTATTATGATGGGATAGGCATTGAAATTTTAGAACAACCATTAAAATATTTAGAACTAGTCCATTGGCTGAGATTTGCTTTTGAAAATCGAAATTAAAACGTTATTGAAAGCATGCAGTTACATGGTTTCTATAGGCAATACTGTGCTTTGTAGTTGTCCTACAAGGAAAGAGATATACAATCATTACAATATCTAAACATCGTGGAGTAGATTTTTTTTAAAATAATCATTAATGCTATAGCTTACACTGAAAATATGATTTACATCATATCAATCACTTTTCAATTTAATTATTTTACAATTGAATGAAATGAAAGGTTTTCTGATTGAATCTTTCATTTCCCCTAAGGCAGTCACGCCTCCCCGTGGCTGCCTTTCTACTTATTAATAACTTATATCCACCATACATACTTTCAGTTAACCCTAATGTTAACGAGTTAACAACGGTTAACTGACCAGAGGGTTTGATAGGAGATGTGAAGGGCGTCATGTCCTGATCTTATCCAGTCATCAAAAAGTATTTATATCCGCATTAAACCAACACCTGAATGCAGTATTCCAGAAACTCTCTATGTTGAAGTTATAGAAGTTTTTGTTGCGGTCTGGAAGTTACAGATTTCTTACGGTTATCCTTATTTTTTAATTTTACCGTGAATACAATATGTTAATTCAAAGATTTTATTTCTAAGACTGTTTTTCAAAGGTAATTTATCAATTACGGTGATTTCACTCACTTATTTATTCTCATAAAAAATAAATACTATTACTAATGTAGTGCCTTTGGAATAAGTTCGGAGGAAGATAATGGCAAAAAATAAGGTAGTCGTTCGTTTAAAAGATAAAACATTGTTGAAAGGAAAAATCAGCAATTTCTCTCCATTTTATAGTTTTTTTCAGTTAGAACTGCTGAATGGAGATTCGGTAATAGTCAAGATTGATAAAATAAAGGCGATGTTTTTTGTTAAAAGTTTTGAGGGTAACAAGCAATATAAGTATAAATATGAAGATAAACTTTTTTGTATTGGCGATAAAATTACTCTTAAATTTGATGATGGCGAAAAAATGGTTGGATATTCGCAGCATTTTGATTTTACTCCCAAGGGCTATTTCATTACTCCCGCTGATGTGAATGGCAATAACACATATGTTTTTGCTTCAAAATCAGCTATCGACAGTATGTCATTTTCATGATTATCTAGTTCAATCTATAATCCTCAATTTTCAAATCCTCACAGCTTATTGATAACATGATTACCAATAACCAAGAGACAGTTAAACAAAAGGAAGCATATTGTTTAAATTTCTCCATTAAATATAGAATAAATGCAAACTTCAGAACCCTCGAGACAACAATGAATTAATCATTGGGAATTCTAAATCTGTATGCATAAAATATCATATCCGTAATAACGACAACCTTTAATTCTATACAAAATCTGTTTATAAGCATCTATGGTTTGTTGTATCATTCCCCGATAATCTTCACCAACACTCTCTTTTTCCTCCGTCCGTCAAATTCGCCGTAGAAAATCTGCTCCCATGTCCCAAAGTCCAGGCTGCCGTCTGTCGCGGCCACAACGACCTCTCTTCCCATTACCTGCCTCTTCAGGTGTGCATCACCATTGTCTTCCCCTGTACGGTTATGCCGGTATTGAGATATGGGCTCATGCGGGGCAAGCTTTTCGAGCCAGACTTCATAATCGTGATGAAGTCCCGACTCATTATCATTAATAAAGACAGATGCGGTTATATGCATTGCATTGACAAGTACGAGGCCTTCCCTGATTCCACTTTCCCTCAGGCAATCTTCGACCTGGGGAGTGATGTTAATGAATTCACGCCGGGTCCGGACATTAAACCATAGTTCCTTTCTGTATGACTTCATAGCACCTCCTGTATATTTTGATCTTGCAGATCCCATCCCCTCCAGAGGTTGTCCGACTTTCCGCTGGATCTGTAACATGCCGCTATTATACTCCAGCCCGATTAAAAAGCATCCTGAAATTTCTTTCTAATTATTTTTCCTTCTGTTAGAATTGTGCTATGTCACCCGATGGTATTAACAAAAGACTGCCCCTGATCCAGGACGCTGACCTCAACGGCAAAGTAGTCCTTGTACGATTAGACCATAATGTCGTTAAAGATGGTGTGATAAAAGACCCTTTCAGGATCGACAATACTCTGGGAACACTCTATTACATCGTTGACCGCGGAGGCAGACCGATCCTGATGACTCATGTAGGGAGACCAAAGGACAAAAAAACAGGGACAATTAATTGCAGTCCTGATAATTCCGTTGAGCCGATTGTCAAGTACTTGCAGCAAAAGCTTCATACGGATTTTTTTATCCCGGAAATCGAGACAGACCCTGAGCATGGAATTTCCGGCATAGGCAATTCAGTATATCGTGCAGTGGGAGATCTAAAAAACAGGAAGATCGGCGGCATATATCTTCCCAATACCAGATGGTTTCGCGGTGAAGAAGAAACGGAAGGTTTTTTCAGGGACAACTTTGCGGTCCTTCTTTCCGACCTGGCGGATGTATATGTTAACGATGCCTTCGGCTCATGGCAGCCGCATGTCTCAACATACGATGTCACAAAATTTATGCCCTCCTATGCGGGCTTTCTCATGCAGCAGGAAATAATGCACCTGAACAGCGTCATCAATCCTGAACGACCGTTTCTCGCCGTTATTGCCGGATCAAAGTACGACACAAAAATAGGCCCGTTATATGCAATATACGAAAAGGCCGACCACCTGATCCTCGGGGGAGTGTTATATAATGCATATCTATGCGCTAAATACGGCATCTCTATCAAGGGGATTGCTGATGAAGATATCAGGGCTGCAAAAGAACTTGTTAACAAAGACAGCAGCCAGAAGAAAATTCTTGAGCTCCCTTATATTGTGGAGTCCGATACAATGTACGGTCAATTTGAGGGCAAGCACCGGGTGATCTCAATCAGTGATTTCAAGGAAGGGAACGAGTACTCTTACGTGCTGGACATAGATCCGAAATCTTTTACTGATGAAAAAGTTACAAATTCTATTCTTGATGCCAGGACTATATTTGTAAATGCCGTAATGGGATTTACTCCCAACTTCCCTGAAGGATCCAGGGCGCTTGATGAGGCGCTTGACCAGAATAAAATCGCTTTCAAGATGTACGGTGGAGGCGATACGCTTCAGGAATTTAAGGACCTTTGTCCCGGCCTGTACCTTTCCGTACTGGACAACTCCAGGTATTACTTCTTCACCGGCGGAGGGACCGTCCTTTCTGCAATAGAGCAGGGAAGCCCTTACGGGCTGAAACCTGTCCAGGCCTTAATGGAAAACAAGGCAAGACTGGGGATGAGCTGATAGTGAAGCTAGTATGCAGGCTATTAATCTCCCTGACACTTTTCATCATGTATCCTTTGTCTCCGGCGTTTTCCTTTAATGGCCCGATGCAGGTAAAAAACCAGTATCCCATATTTCTCCATGCAGACGAACCGTATCTGGAGGAAGCGGCGATAAGCAATTCCATGTCTTACAGTCTGTCTCATTCAAGTACGTATACTGTTGAGGAGTCAGGGGACTGGGTCATCAATCTTGACATGGAAATCACTGAACTGAATTTCAGGTATAAAAGAATAATTAAAGATACGGTTGAATTAGGCCTCGACATACCGGTGCTTATATTTGACGGCGGATTTATAGATGGTTTTCTTGAGGATTATCATGAGGCCTTCGATTTCCCCGACTATGGAAGAAGCAACAGACCGCATAACGAGTTTCTCTATGAGGTCAGACATAACGGGAAGCAAGTTGTTCAGGGGAAGAGCGGAACAGGCATTGGAGATATCCGGCTTTCCGCAAAAAAACCTTTGATATCATCGGATGGTCTGAATTTAAGCCTTGCAGGAAATATTGAGGTCCCGGTCAGCAGCTCAAAAAAAGGCTACAGCAACGGCAGCCTGGATGCAGGGGTCTCGGTGCTCCTTGACAAGAGCATTACGGATGCTGTTATGACCTATTGGAATTTCGGGGCTGTGTTTCCGGGTGATGTAAGGGGCCATGAGAAAGTTGATTTGAAAAATTATCTCTATGGAGGGGTTGCTATAGAGGCGGAACTGGGAGAAGAATTAAGCGCCATTGTGCAGGTCCTGGGCCAGTCGGACATATACCCCGAGACGGGCGTTTCAGCTGTGGACCGGGATTCATACATGATAGTCATCGGCGGACGATATAATACAAAAGGCGGCAGCTTTGAGCTGTCACTGGCAGAAGACCTCAGCGTATCCGGGGCCCCTGATTTTATTATAAACCTGACATTCAAGGTTGCTATTTAATATATGACCATGCAATATGATTTCCAAATGCAACAATTAAAATCGGAATGGAGCTCACTATGAAAAATGAAAAACTGATTCATGACTGGATGGTATCCCACCTGAAAGGCCGGCTCTCGAAGGATTACACTGAGATTAAAATCAACCTCGGGGATGAGAGGGAAAATGAATTCAACGGCCATTATCCTGATTTAATCCTCACCAACCACGGTCTTGTAATGGCAATTGTTGAAGTTGAAACAGAAAGCGGCATCACTTCAGAAAACTCCGAAAAGTGGAAAACCCTTGCAGGTCTTGGCGCAAAGCTTATAATTATGGCGCCCAAGGCATCAAAGGCCAGGATCATAGACCTGTTATGGAAACAGGGCCTGGCTGATAAGGCATCGGTAGGGAGCTATGATTTGCATGTGAACATGCCGTAAGACTGGATTCCCGTTTTCACGGGAATGACGGCAAAAGGTTTAACTCCATATTTAAAAAGAGTTTTTTAACTACCATACTTTCTGCACATACCCTCAATAAACACCTGAAGCTTATCCGGCTTCAGTAGTGTATCGGGCAGATCAGCTCCAAGCATAATGGCCCTGTCAATCTTTCTCAGGAGCTCCAGGACAGCATAGTTAATTATTTCTTCAGGCAGTGAGTCAGGAGCATTTCGTATGATCAGATGTTCTTTATACCATCCATCCCCTCTGGCAACAGATCCATCGCATGCACCGCCCCTGACAGACTTTGGAATCGCTCCATGGGCAAGGACCAGGGACCTGACGCCGAGATTTACAAGTTGAAGCCCCCTGGAAACCGGATTTGACATTGGACGATGGCGCCCCTTTGTGATGGGAAGGAATCTGAACAGATGAGCACCTGAACAGTAGAGTAATTCATTTGTACTGCTGTTTTTATCGGGCCTGATTACGAAATACAGGAATTTATTTATATATTCATATGACTTTGATTTGCTCATTGGCATCCAGTATTTATATATCAATTCATTTTATTTCACATGCTCATATAATATACAAAATAATTTCACTTTTTTTTCATATAGCTCTCTATTTATAAATTTCAGACAGTTACACTAAAGTTTTCAGGTTAAATACCGAATAATATTTATAAAATTGATTAATTGATGGCTATGTCCATTTTTTTTTGTTTAACTTATAATAGGTTTGTAGTCGTTTAGATAATCTGGTTGAATTATTATGCGTTATTTAATTATTGGCCTTTCAGTTTTATTTTTTATTTTATCAGGGATTATTACTCTAAAAACATCCGGATTGTCCGCTAAAAACGTATTCGATCAAAATACCAGGATTCAAAGGACCCGGACTGAACCAGAAAATTACCTGTCTCAATCAGCCAAAGGGCAGGCAGTGGATAAGGCTGCAATGGATGAAATGCAGCAGACTATCATTCGTCTGGAAAATCAGCTCTCAAAAAAGAAGGTTGAGTCACAGGCTAATGATATGGAGCTGAAGTCGACTATCAGCAGCCTGGAGGAGAAACTATCCAGCAGGGATGATGAGTCCCGGGCTGACATTCAGGAACTGCATGCCAATATTGCTATGTTAGAGGAGAAGATTTCAGGCAGTGAGCAACAGAGCGGGAATGATCGGGAAGCAGTTAAATCGAGAGACGAGAAGATCCTGGCAGTACTCGGCAGCGGAACATTCAGTTCCGGACAGATTGTGATAGATGAGCACCTGGTAAATGTTGTTAAAGAATCCGTCCGCGAGATATCGGCTTCGCCTGAGCATAGTGTCAGCATTGAGGGGCATACTGATAACATTCCGATCAAGATATCTTCAGGAAGACGGTACGCGGACAACATGGACCTGTCCTATCTCAGAGCCAAGACCATTGCCGGCATATTAATAAAATACGGCATACCGCCTGAGCAGATATCCGTGATCGGGTATGGTGATACCCGCCCGATAGCATCAAATGATACTGAAGAAGGCAGGGCTAAAAATCGCAGGGTTGAAATAAAGCTCATTCCTGAAAAAAAGGAGTTGTAAGAAAGAATGTACATCAAACACTTTGATCTTCAAAAGCTGCCTTTTGAGAATGTGCCTGATCCGGCATTCTTTTTTGATCAGGGTGATTATTTGCGTGTCCGTAGCCGGGTAACAAGCTCTTTAGAAGCAGGACGGGGACTAGTCGTGGTAACCGGGCCAATAGGTTCAGGCAAGACAACCCTCAGCCAGATGATAAAAACCGATTTTGCCGACAATATAAAATTAATCTGGATTGCCGAGCCTCCGGGAAACAGCACTGATCTTTTTCTGTTTATTTCAACGGAGCTAGGTTTGCAGCCAGCATCAACTGAGAGGGTGTTTATCCTGAGAGACATTAGAGAAGCCCTTTTAAAAATTCATTCTCAAGGCAGTAAATGCCTTATGATTATCGATGAATCTCACCTGATGACGGATGATGTACTTGACAGTATTCGTGTACTGAATAATCTTGAAGAAGGTTCAACAAAACTTATCCAGATCCTTTTACTCGGCCAGATGGAAATAATGGATAAAATCAACAGTCCTGAGATGAAACCCTTCAAGCAGCGTATTGCAACCCTGGAGATCATTGGAAAGATGGATCCTGATAGAATACGCAAATACATAACATACCGTATTGAGGTGGCCGGCGGATCCTCTTCCCTTATTACAGACACGGGATGGGAAGCACTGGTCCTGGCCTCAGATACCGGAGGCGGTGTACCCCGTATAATCAATTCACTTTGCGACAAATCCCTGAGTACGGCATTTGAGAGGGAAAAGGTCATTGTAGATATAGAGGATGTCTCCCAAGTCGCGGAAGGGATGGGAATAGACAAAGAACTCTTTCATTACAAGATTTCCCTTAGAAGCAGAGAACAAGAGCCCCCTTCAAACGGTGGAAACAAGTCCACTGATACTACTCAGGTTCTACATGAAGAGCCTGCGGATTCATTGGGCGGGAAAGCGGACAGGACCGAACAGGAAAGCAGAAAACCGGTACACTCTCAACCACTCCAAAGCAGGCACGAAAAAGGATTTTCTCTGCCCGAGACAGATCAAAAGAACCTGAAAATACCTGTTATATTCCTGACCATCTCGATTATTGCTCTTGTCCTCAGCATTTATTTATATTGTGATAAGGCAGGTTCTTCAGATCTATTGACCTGCCTGCAGGAACTAATCAGTTTTTAACCGCAGGACACAAGAGAAGTGCAGCATCCTTTTTACTCTTCTTTAAACTTTCTCTCTTATTGACTTTCCCGCTTACTCACTTCTTTCATAGACATGCCGGCTATCCATCCAGTTGAAAAGGCAGCCTGCAGATTAAAGCCTCCGGTATCAGCATCGATGTCAATAATTTCACCTGCAAAATACAATCCTTTGACAACCCTTGATTCCATAGTCTGGGGATTAATCTCTTTAATGCTGATTCCACCGGATGTTACGATTGCACTGTTAAAGGACCCGCAGCCTTTCACTTCCAGAGTGAACTCCTTCAACAGTATCCTCAGTTTTTTCCGTTCTTCCGAACTGATCTGGTTCAGCTGTTTTGTTTCCTGTATTTTCAGCTTCTCAATAAAAACCGGTACCAGTTTACCGGGCAAAAGCCTTCTTAATAATCTTTTGATGTTCTGTTTGCTGTGTTCATTTATTTCCTTCAATAATCTTTGTTCAAGCATTTTATGTTCAAGTGCCGGTTTTAGATCTAAAGAAATAGACACCTTCATGTTTTTGTTTATAAGATTTACGACTGTCCGGCTCAAAGAGAGTATTACCGGGCCGGAAACACCGGAATGGGTAAACAGCATTTCACCAAACAGTTCGTCTTCCTTTTTCATTGCCGGGTCTGGGCAGGCGCGGGGACCTGCCCCTACATTTATTCCAGACCAGACAGTTACATTTACATTTTTCAGACTCAGTCCCTGAAGTTTTTTTGCAGTACTGCCTCTGGTTTCAAGAGGGACGAGAGCAGGAGAAAGAAGTGTGACTGTATGGCCGAGTTTCGATGCCAGCTTAAACCCTGCACCGCTCGAACCGGTACCGGGATATGACTTTCCACCAGTTGCCAATAAAACTTTATCAGTTTTTATTTTTATTTTGCGGTTATTCTTATTAATTGTGACAGAAAACTTATTGTCAGGAAGCTTTGCAATACCCGTTGCCTCGGAGTTGGTTGAAATATGAATATCGTGCAGCTTGACTCTTTCAAGCAATACATCGACAATTTCCATTGCATTATTGCTTTGCGGAAAATAACGTCCACCCCGTTCAAGCTTAAACCTGACACCCAGTTTTTCAAAGTAGTCAAGCAGGTCGCCGCGAAAAAATTCGGCAAAGGCAAATTTCAAAAACCTTCCGTTTTTTCCGAAGTGCCGAAGAAACTCGGTCAGGTCAGCATCATTCGTAATATTGCACCTTCCCTTACCGGATAGCCGCAGTTTCATTGCCGGCTTATGCATTTTTTCAAGAACAAGCGTTTTCACTGAAGGCCCATTGCTTTCGATTGCAGCCATTAAAGCTGCAGGGCCTGCACCTATAATGATAATGTCATAATGATCCTCAAGCATAATTAATATTCAGTAAGAAGTATTTTGATATTCACACACAATTTGAAACGATAACATAATTATAATTTGCATACAAGGCATGTAGGGGCAATCCCCCCGTGGTTGCCCAGTTTGTATGGTTTGCCTTTTCTTAATTGAGATTCGATCAATCCGATGTCTGCATGGCATTTACAGGCTGGGCAGGCACAGGGGCCTGCCCCTACATAATCATGCATTTTGCAAATCTGTTAAACTATCGTAGATCTTATGTATGAATATCAGAAAAACAACCGCTTTTTTGCGCAGGTTGCGGACGGGATAAAAGAACTGGGAGCAGAAGAGTTTCGTGAACTTGGCGCCCGGAAAGTCAGCCCCGCATACAGGGGTATTTATTTTGATGCGGACAGGGAAACTCTTTACCGTATCAATTATCTCACAAGATATGCCTCCAGGATACTTGCTCCTCTCCTCTGGTTCCCTTGCCACAAGACCGATCAATTATATAAGAAGGCAAAAAATATAAACTGGACAGATTTTATTTCTCATAAAAATACCTTTGCTGTTTTCAGTAATGTATCCAACAGCAAAATCAGGAACTCGCAATATGCCTCCCTGCGTTTAAAAGACGCTGTCGTTGATTCATTCCAGGAACAATTTGGCAAACGGCCCAATATTGACACCAGGAATCCGGATATCTGGCTGAATCTCCGCATAGATAAGAATGAAGCAATTATAAGCGTGGATACCTCCGGAGGTTCTCTACACAGGCGGGGGTACAGGAAAGATGCAGTTGAGGCCCCTATGCAGGAGACCGTTGCAGCGGCAATCATTAAATATTCAGAATGGGACGGCTCTGTCCCGCTCTACGATCCGATGTGCGGTTCAGGTACTCTTCTCTGTGAGGCACTGATGCATTATTGTAAAATCCCTTCCGGAATACTGCGTAAACACTTTGGATTTGAATTCCTTCCGGATTACGATAAGCAGTCATGGACAAATATCAAAAGTAACCTTGACCGGCAGATCCGGACATTACCGAAAAGTCATATTGCGGGCAGTGATCAGTCCCGCAAAGCGGTCCGGATATCAAGGGAAAACATACAGAACCTTAAGTACGGCAAAAAAGTAGATATAGAAGCGCTTGATTTCAGAAAAGCAAAAGGTCTTGAAAATGGGATTATCATTACCAATCCCCCTTACGGCATACGAACAGGAGACAGGAAAGAGCTTGATATCCTCTACAAGGCCCTTGGGGATTTTTTAAAGCAGAAATGCAAGGGTTCTACCGCCTATATTTATTTCGGCGAACGTGAATTCATTAAAAAGTTAGGACTGAAAGCGTCCTGGAAAAAGCCGTTGAAGACGGGTGGGCTTGATGGAAGGCTTGTTAAGTATGAACTGTTTTAGAAAAGAAAGGGTTCGAGGATTCTAGGGGTCGAGGGTTCGAGTGAACTGATAAAAAAAGACATTGATATTTAATAGTTAATTCTATGAGTTTAGGGGGCTCGGGGAATGCTTAGTAATTATAAGGAATTAAAGGTTTGGCAAAGGGCATATAATCTATGTTTAATGATTTACAAGATAACAAAAGAATTTCCGAAGGAAGAAATATATACTTTAACATCGCAGATAAGAAGGGCTGCAATATCAGTCCCGAGCAATATAGCTGAAGGATATGGAAGAAAATCGACCCTGGAATATACTCGTTTTTTGTATATAGCGTATGGTTCGAACTGTGAATTAGAAACTCAAATACTCTTATCCTTAGATTTAGGTTATATTAAATCAGACAAATCAAATAACATTCAGAAAGATATAAAAGAAGTAGAAAGAATGCTCAAAGCACTAATAAAATCTTTAGAATCTAAACACTCGAACCCTCGACCCCTAGAATCCTTGAACCCTTTTTTTATTTATGGACTACAAAAGCAAAACTCAAAAGAAAAAAGAAGCTGAATCTTTGCAGGAGCTTGGTGAGAAACTTCTGAAACTCTCTGCTGAACAGATCATCAGCATTGATCTTTCGGATGAAATTTGCGATGCCATAAGGTTTGCAAAGACGATCAAATCTCATGGAGCACGCCGCAGGCAGATGCAGTACATCGGTACATTGATGAGAAAGATTGATCCTGAGCCAATACAGGATGAGATCCGTAATATAGAGGATGGAGACTACAAAAAAGCCCTGGCATTCAAGGAGACAGAAAGATGGAGGGATGAATTGATTGCCGGCAATAAAAAGCTCATGGAGGAAATATTGGTGCAATGCCCTGATGCAGAACGGCAGCAATTGACGCAGCTTGTCCGAAATGCTATAAAGGAAAGGGATAGCAGCAAACCCCCGAAGGCATACCGGGCATTATTCCGCTATCTGACAAAAGTAAGAAAAATTAAATAAAAGAAAAGTGAGGTAAAGATGAAAGAACACGTGATGATACCATTTCAGGTAGAGGAAGAAAAGCTGGATGAGGCTAAAAAAGCCATTGGAGAACTTATTGAAAACATAAGAAAAAATGAGCCGGGCACATTACTGTATAAATCGCTGCAGTTACAGAAAGACCCGACAAGTTTTATTCATTTCATGATTTTTGCTGACAACGATGCTCACATGCAGCACCGCAGCGCGAATTATGTAGTGGAATTTGTGAAAAAAATATATACTTTCTGCCCTAATGAACCGTTCCCGATTTATCTCGAGAATTTTGATTCATGCGGCATGGCTGTTGAGGCAATGGAACAGAAATAAAAGCCGGGCAAAACTGCCGAACAAAACAGCCGGCAATAGAAACTAAAACAGTCTGGTAACAAGTTTTCTGAGATCAAATGGGACAGAATATGACATCGCGAGGGAGCCAAAGCTGTGTTCACTTTCCTGCCCTTCAAACTCCTTTGTACGCATAACCTGGGTCCATGTAATTATGATCCTTTTATAGTTAAGGGCGAGGCCCCCTGCAAGATCGGCCACAAAATACTTCTTGTCAATGCTATGACTGTCCTCAAAGGTATTCCCGTCAAGAAAAATATCGTGGGCAACAGCCTTGCCGTTAAGGGCGCCAAAGACAAATATACTGAATTTGTCTCCTATCTCCATACGCGTACTGCCGGCCGGCCTTATTAGTGATACACCGAAGTCTCTGGGAACATTCCATCCGGCACGCAACTCAACACCTGCGTTCAAATATGTATAAACATTACCGACTGCTCCCCCTGAATATGTGATTGCACTGAATCCGGGCGTTTTTGTCAAAACCGGATTGAAGAGCCACTTGCGTTCAAAAACCACTGCCAGACCGGGCTCGTTCTTTAACTGATTGTCCCATCCGTTCGGACGCTGAATGTCGCGCATTTGATGAACAAGTTTCTGTGTCTCTTCAGCATAGGATGCAGGACCTATCATTCCCAGCTGAATCTCAACAGTATCCATGAAGTTTACACTCTCCTTCGTGTTATCTCTCCTGTGGTAAGAGGTTGAAAAGTAGGTCCACCCTGCATAGGGTCTGTCATCTTCGATCAGGTCAGATCGTGCTATATCTGCAGGCGTGAACATGTTCTGTCCCATCGCAAATTCAACCTTATGCGTATAATCCTTGGGAGATTTGCCTATAAATGGAATTTTTTGTATTAGCTCCAGAGCACTGCGCGGAAGTTTGCCGTCCGGGGCGTGAGGAGATAAATCGGGTGAAATTATCGAATACTTGACACCGTTCGTATAGTTGCTGTCCGTACCGTTAAAAAGGTCGTTTTCAAAGTAAAACGTATGTGTCCATGGATTGGTTTCAGCAATTGCCAAAGGCGTCACATAAAATGGCAAACAACAGATAAGTAATATGAATACTCTATATATCATGCTTCCTACTGATGAAAGAATACAATCAGCTGAATTACATCAATCCCCCTGCTTCGGCTTACGCTCTTCTTCTCTCTTCTTCCTGAACGCCTCATAAAAGGGATTGCCCTCAAAACGTGAAGGAACTTTTTGCTTCTTATTACGCGGCAACCCGGATCCCGGTGCCGCCTTCTCTTTTTTCTGACTTTCCCGCTTTTTCCCGCTTTTCATCGAAAGGGAAATCCGTTTCCTTTGCAGGTCCACTTCCAGCACCGTAACGGTGACCTTCTGCTGGACCTTTACTGCATCCGCCGGGCTTTTCACAAACCGGTCGGCGAGTTCGCTGATATGCACAAGTCCGTCCTGATGAACTCCAATATCGACAAAGACCCCAAAGGCCGTAATATTGGTAACAATACCGGGGAGCTTCATCCCGGGTTTCACATCTTCAGGTTTCTCGATACCATCTGCAAACCGTACAGGCTCAAACTTGTCCCTGGGGTCCCGTCCGGGTCTGGCCAGTTCATCAAGAATATCATTCAGGGTAGGCATCCCCACCTGATCGGTCACATATTGAGAAAGGTCTATGCTGCTTCTAATTGCCGCATCTTTCATAAGATCAGCCACAGAACATCCCGCGTTTCCGGCCATTGCATCGACAATGTTATAGCTCTCCGGATGGACCGCAGACCCGTCCAGCGGATTTGCAGCGTCATATATGCGGAGGAATCCGGCAGCCTGCTCAAAGGCCTTTGGTCCAAGGCGGGGCACATCCTTCAGTTCTTTACGTAACCTGAAGGGGCCATGTTCATTCCTGTATTCCACAATACTCTTTGCAAGCTGCGGCCCAAGTCCCGAAACATATGTTAGAAGCTGGGTGCTCGCAGTATTCACTTCAACCCCCACCCGGTTGACGCAGCTGACCACCACATCATCGAGACTTTTTTTCAGGGCAGCCTGGTCAACATCATGCTGGTACTGTCCGACCCCGATTGACTTCGGGTCTATTTTTACAAGTTCAGCCAGAGGGTCCATAAGTCTGCGCCCGATTGAAACAGAACCCCTTACAGTCACATCCTGATCAGGAAATTCTTCCCTTGCAGCCTCTGATGCCGAATAGATGGATGCCCCGCTTTCGTTCACCATCACAATATGAATCTCCTCGGGGAGACCAAGGCCTCTGATAAATGCTTCGGTCTCACGCCCGGCAGTACCATTGCCTATTGCGATTGACTCAATCCCAAAACGAGTGCAGCAGTCCTTAATCTTTTTACCGGCCTCAGCACTTCCCTTGTTAGAAAAAACGGGATAGATAGTATCATTATGCAGAAGTTTACCCTGCCTGTCGAGGCAGACCACCTTACAGCCCGTCCTGAAACCGGGATCAATGGCAAGAACATTTTTTCTGCCCAGAGAAGGGGCGAGTAAAAGCTGTCTCAGGTTTTCTACAAAGACACGTATCGCTTCTTCATCCGCCCGTTTCTTGACAGCAAGCCGCGTTTCAGCCTCCATGGAAGATGACAGAAGCCGCTTGTAGCTGTCTTGCAGCGCAAGTTTTACCTGGTTCGATGAAGTACCGTCTCCTTTTATGAAAAGCGGTTCAAGCAGGGCAACGGCCTCATCTTCAGACGGAGTTATATGGAAAGAAAGGTACCCTTCGCTCTCCCCGCGCCGTATGGCCAGGACCCTGTGTGAAGGGGCCTTTAAGGCCGGTTCTTCCCATTCATAGTAATCTTTGTATTTTATCCCTTCCTCTTTTTTCTTTGGGAATACTTTTGACCTTAACATTCCTTTGTCTGCAAAGAGTTTCCGCATTATTTCCCGCACCTGCTGGTCCTCGCTTATCCATTCGGCAATAATATCGCGTGCCCCGGCAAGGGCCTCCTCAGCAGATTCAATTCCCTTTTCAGGGTCTATATATGCTGAGGCTTCAGCCTCCAGGTCTATTTCGGTCTGTTCGAAGATCTTCCGGGCAAGAGGCTCCAGGCCTTTTTCTTTTGCCACAGTAGCCCGTGTTCTGCGTTTGGGACGGAAGGGGAGATAAATGTCTTCCAGAACAGCCATGGATTCAGCCGCCTGAATTTTCTCACTCAAATCATCGGTAAGGAGGTTACGTTCTTCCAGTGATTTAATAACAGCCTCACGCCGCTTATCAAGATCCCTGAGCTGTTCAACCCGGTCCCTTATGGCAGCAACCGCAACTTCATCAAGGCTTCCGGTGACCTCTTTCCTGTACCGTGCAATAAAAGGCACTGTCGCACTTTCATCCAGCAGTTTCAATGCTGAACTGACCTGCGATGGTTTAACTGCAAGTTCTTTGGCGATTATCTGAATATGTGTTTCGATCATTTTTGAAAAGTGTGGAAGAGGGGAAGCGCTTTCTTACTTTCTTACATTTCCTCTTTGTGTTTCCGTGCCCCTGTGCCTTTGCCCTTTTGTTACTTTCGTCCTTTTGATTCTCTGATCTTTTTGTCCTGATGCACTTCCATGTTTCTGATCTTTTGCACTTCTGCTCATTGGCGCTGTTGCTCTTTTATTTTGGGGCCCTCTCCCTGTTTTAAAGCTTTTATGGGCAGGCCCTCTCTTTTTTGCATGCACCCGTTTCCTGCGATAACCCCTAACTATCAAATCCACCGTCAGCGGCGTGACCGGTATCTTCTCTTTGATATATTCCTCCATGTCAAACAGGGAATGGACATACTCCTCACACGCAAGGCTTATTGCCCTGCCTTTTGCGCCGGCCCTGGCGGTCCTGCCGATACGGTGGACATAATCTTCCGAGTCCTGCGGAAGGTGATAATTTATCACATGGGTCACACCATCAATGTGGAGCCCCCGGCTTGCTACATCCGTGGCAACAAGGACCGGAAGGTTGCCCTCCTTAAACCGGTCAAGAACTTTCATCCGTTTTTTCTGCGGGAGCGCCCCTGTAATAGCGGCTGCTGCGATACCGTTGGCGTTCAGGAATACTTCAATCCGTTCTGCTGCAGCCCGGGTATTGCAGAAAATAAGATAGCGCCCGGAATTTTCACGCCTGAGAATGCCGAGGAGAAGTCCAAACTTCTCGGATTTGCCAACGTGATAAATCTCCTGTTCTATCTGCTCTACGGTTACTGCTTCCGGTGTTATCGCAAAATGCTCAGGCATGTTCATATGTTCATAACAGAGTTCCATAACACGGTGGGAAAGTGTAGCGGAAAAGAGCATGGACTGGCGTGCGTCGTAGCGGGACATCCGTCTCAGCATAAACCTCAGGTCACTGATAAAACCCATGTCAAACATACGGTCGGCTTCGTCGATCACAAGAAACTGGGTCTTCCTGAGGTTGTAGACTTTCTGTTTGAGATAATCGATAAGGCGGCCGGGCGTGCCGATGAGGATATCAACTCCCTTTGAGATATCTTCCCGCTGTTTTAAATAGTCAATCCCGCCGAACACGGGTAAAATCTTGAAGCCTGTATGCGCACCGAGCAGTCTGGCCTCAGCATCAATCTGGACCACGAGTTCACGGGTCGGGGCAATTATAAGCACACGCGGTGACGGCCCCTTTCCCGGCATAGGGACCGTGAGCATACGGGACAATAACGCGATCAGGAAAGCGGCTGTCTTTCCCGTGCCCGTCTGCGCCTGGGCCGCGATATCTTTGCCGTCAAGGGCTGCGGGCAGGGTCTGTTCCTGTACAGGGGTGCAATCAGTAAATCCAGCATCCTTAATTCCTTCAAGGACCTTTTCATGGATAGGCAGTTCTATAAATTTCACGTTATCTACTATACCTCATGTACCCTTGATAAAGCTGTATAAAAGAAACACTGCCACCAAAATTCATTTTTGTGAAGCGTCGGCATAGTTTATCAATATGTTTATTTTTCCAATGTTTGTTATTCATAAAACAGGATGACAGGATGTGGCAATATGAAATAATTCCTTTAGGCTGCTATTCCCAAAAATACTTAATTCCCAGTCCAATGGCATTAGTTCCCCCCCTGACATTATCAAAAGCACCCCAGATACCTGACCTGTGATGTATACGTGTTATAAGGTTCCATTTCGGATAATCCGGCAGTGCAAATGTGAGTTCAATCATGAGGAAATGCAGGAGTTGAGTGGCATTGACATGGTGCTTTTCCTCAAGCTCAGGGACTTCCGATGCATAAGAGAGGCCGTTGCCTATGGCAAAACTCGTATCAAGGACTTTGTCCCAGAGAAAGGGCTGCCAGCGCAGGACAAATGCCGCGTTAAACTCCCAGTGGTCCTGCTTCACATAGTATCTAACTATCTGTCCCTCTACTTCAGCATCAATGTACTTTTTATATGATCCGATTCTCTTCCCAACAGTTAGTGCTGTCAAGTATGCGTCATGGCTGTCAGTGTAAAGCGATAGGGTCTTTTGCAGGTCTGAATTTGTCAGCAAAGCCGTATATGAGTTTATAAACCAGTCTCTCTTTGCCTCTGCTTCTTCCGCATATCCGTTAGAACATAAAAAAATGGAGAGGAGTAAAACAATAAACACAGAGAGTATATTTCTTTTTATCATTGGGAACGCCATTCCTTAATTAATTCTGCAAAACCGCCGGGAAGACAACTTCTTTTGATCTTTTTACCGGTTTATTGTCATGTGTAAATTAATCTTTGTTAGAAGCTTCTGACAGGAATTCAGTACCTCTGCAGAGGTGAGATATATTCTATGTTATATAGCCTGAAAAATTCAATCCTGCATTAAAGAGGGAAACGAGAGGATAAAAAATGTATCCGTTATTCCCACAGTCCGTTGAGCGGGAATCCAGAAGCCATGCATAACTATGAAACACCGTTACTGCTTTTTGCTTTATAGAATAATCCATTGCCAGTCGTTTGTTTCTTACAGGAGGCAACGATTTGAATTTTTCCTTTTTATGCAACATTACTAACGTTAATAGTGAAATATTTGGAAGGATCGGGACATTAACAACATCATGTTATGAATAATCTGTTAAGATTTGAAAATTGTTAACAACACTTATAACTAAACGATTTTCGTGAAACAAAATTATGAGTATTATAGATTGAAGTCTTCATTTTTAATAAGACATATCAAAATTAACATTGTAGACTAAAAACTGCATTTTTCAAATAGTTCTAATCAGTGTAGCTTTCAAGTAGAAATCTGCATTCTTTGAGTCATGAGGAATATAGAGATGGTTAAAATTTATTCCCTCCTGGAAGAGATGGAATTAATGAATCTGTAATTTTATCAACAACTTGAAGGATCTGTTTATTAACTCTTGATTAACCAAAAATACTGTATTACCGAATACTTCTCTCCTGAGAATATGATATAATTAAAAAAATAATTAGGAGATCTTGAATGAAGCTTGAACGAATTACTTATGATCTAAATATAATGGGCGGTAGGGCGTGTATTCGTGGAATGAGAATTACTGTGTCCCAGATAGTTAATTTAGTAGCCAACAACATGACCATATCGGAAGTTATTCGGGATTACCCATATCTCGAAGAAGAAGATATCCGTCAGGCACTCCGCTACGCCGCTCAACTTACAGAAGAAGAAGTCCATCCTATTCCTTCTAGATGAAATTCCTTGCCGACATGGGTATATCCCCAGCTACAGTTACATGGTTAAATCAACAAGGGCATGATGCAAAGCACTTGGCTGAAGAGAGACTTCATAAGTTATCTGACCGGGAAATATTTGATAAGGCCGGTAAGGAAAACCGGATTATTTTGACTACAGACCTTGATTTTGGTGAAATCGCTGTATCTGCTGCCTCAGCCAGAATCAGCGTAATTATATTTCGTCAGGAAGATCGTACCCCCGCATCAATAAATCAATATCTTGAAAAAGTAATCAACGCTGCAAAGACTGAACTCGAAAAAGGAGTCATACTAATTGTCCAGGAAGGCCGCTTCCGTGAAGATCTTTTTTTCCGTCTCAACGTTATGGTGCTGGAGCTCCCGCCTCTTCGTGAGCGAAAGGAAGACATTCCCGTCCTTGTCCGCCATATTCTGAATGGTTTAGATAGAGATGAAGTATCATGTTCTTCGGAGGCCATGGACTTTTTGATGAGATATAACTGGCCAGGAAACGTCCGGGAACTTAAGAATGCTGTTGCAACAAGAGCAACATGAGCAGCAGAAAGCGTGGATCGGCCTTCATACCTGAGCGGGATGGCTCAGCTTCTCGAAGGATAGAGCCCGACTAGCGCGATGATGTAGTTGAGCACCAAGAAAGGCTGAAGATTATTGTGCGCTTGGGTGCCGCCGACGGAG
>JBDLIC010000020.1:0-30646 GCA_039715075.1 Nitrospirota bacterium | reverse complement strand
TAACTCTTTATATTGAAAAAGGACGGGTAAAGGAAATAGAGGGAAAAGAGAAATTTGCAGATGTGCTGAAAGAGAAACTTATTGAAAATAAAGAGAACAGAAACATAGCTGAACTGGGAATCGGTACTAATGATATGGCATCAAGGCCGGACAATATCCTTGAGTCAGAAAAGATATTCGGGACAATCCATATTGCCCTTGGGGACAACAGCTCATTCGGGGGTAAAGTAAGCACATCATTTCATCAGGACTTTGTGTTTTTTGATCCAACGGTCAAATTAATCAGCAAAGATGGAAAGAAGAAGACGCTTCTGAAAAACGGAAAACTGTTAAAGTCCTGTCAATGAAAAAATCAGCTCTAAGCCATCAGCTGTCAGCATTCAGCCAAGGCAGAAAAAGATATAAACAAGTCAAGTGTATGATATCATGTTTTTTCAGAGGCTGAGAGCTGATAATTATAGTGCTTTTACACTTCTGTTATAATATTTTGATGCTTAAAAGGTTATCCTATTTAGAGCCGTTAATAAGAAGGATCTTCTTTACAGGCTGTATATTTTTATTGCTGTTTTCCCCGGGGTGTTCAAAAAAAGAGACACCCAAAAAGGTAAGTCTCTACAAGCGGTCGGGTGATGTTTCAGAAAAAAAAGAGGGCCCGTCTCCGAATACCCTCTGGTTTGGGTTTGATCTCAGGCTCGGCCCCAAAGAGGAAGTCCAGATTTATACCCCCTTTCTCAAATACCTTGAAGATACGACAGGTAAACGCTTCCGCATTAAATTTACAGAAAAGTATGAAGAGACCGTCGAAAATCTGGGAAAGGGATTTACCCATTTTGCAGCACTCGGGACCCTCAGCTATGTTATTGGAGAGAATAAGCACGGGATCAGATATCTGGTCAGCGGCGTCAATAAGGAGGGGGACCCGAGATACCACTCTATTATTTTTACAAGACCGGACAGCGGGATAGAACATATAAAAGATATAAAGGGGAATTGCTTTGCATTCGGCTCAGAGATGTCAACACAGGGACACCTTATACCGAGGAAGATGATGGAGGAGGCAGGGGTTACTCTTGATGATCTCAAGCAGCATATATATACAGGTTCCCATCTGAATGCAGTTCAAGCGGTCCTGAACAGGGACTGTGATGCGGGCGCTATTCAGGATATAATGGCGAACAGGCTTGCATCGGAAGGAAAGATAAAAATTATAAAAATATCCGGCTCCTATCCAAGCAGTCTTATTGCATTCAATAAAAGCCTGGATACCAAAACAGTAGAGGCTGTAAAATCAGCGCTGCTTGCTTTTGAACCGATGGGAAAGCACCGGGGAATGCTCGTTGACTGGGACAAGACAGAGATGCCCCTCGGCTTTACCGTGCTGAATGAATTTGAACTAAAAAAGGTAACAGACCTTGCGAGGGAATACGGATTGTTAAAAAATGAAACTGAGAACTAAAATAACAATTCTTACAACAGCTGTTGCTATCAGCGTTGTGTTTTTTACACTGCTCCCGATAAGAGATATCATCAAAAACGCATTCAGGGAAGAGCTTGAAAAGAAGGCGGTTTCGATTGCAGGAAACCTCTCTGACAGAATCGCCGATAATGTCCTCCTGAAAGATTATAACCAGATAACAAAAGCTTTTGATGAAGTCCTCAAAAAGGAGAAGGACCTTGAATATATTTTTGTTACAAATGAAGAAGGAAACATATTTGCGCATACCTTCAGTGAAGGTACCCCTCCGGACATCCTTACATGGAACCCGCTTGAGAAGGAGACCGTAAATATTCAGCTTCTTGATACGGAAAAGGGTTACATTCGGGATGTCGCGATCCGGGTATTTCAGCAGACCGGGTCAGAGCTTCATATCGGGATCAGAGAGGACGGCTTAAGGCAGACACTCACAAAAACCAGATATATAACTCTGCCAATAATAATCGGTGTAATACTTATGGGTATTATCGTTTCTTTTATTTTCAGCCGGCTTATCACGAAACCACTCAATAAATTTATAGAATTCACCAAGGTCCTTGGGAGAGGGGAGTTCGGTCAACGGGTAGACGTACAATATGGAGATGAGATCGGCTATCTGGCCAGAAATTTTAACCGGCTTTCAATGCAGCTGAAGACAGCGCAGGAAAAGATGGAGGAGGCGTACACATATACTCATCTTCTCCAGGCAGAAAAGCTGTCATCCATAGGACAGATTTCAGCCGGGCTTGCACATGAACTGAAAAATCCCATGACAACCCTGAAGATGCTTTTTCAGGCGTTTAAAGAACAGCCTGACATGACAAGGGAAGACGCAGAAATTATCAGCAATGAGATAGATAAAATTGACAATGTACTGACAAACTTTATCGGCTTTGTAAAACAGAAGGGAGTTAAGTCTGAAGACGTGGATTTAAATACCCTTGTTGACAAGGTACTATCTCTAGCTACGTATGATATTGAAAATTCCAATATTAAAGTTTACAAAGATATGCTCGAGAGCCTTCCCCCGGTAAAGGCAGACAAGTCGCTTCTTGAACAGGTGTTCCTCAACCTTGTTATTAACGCGGTTCATGCAATGCCTGACGGCGGTGAAATAAGAATATCCGGTAAGACCGACGAGAAGTTTACTGAGGTAATGATCTGGGACAAAGGGGGAGGTATTCCTCTTGACATTCAGTCGAAGATTTTTGATCCATTTTTTACAACAAAGGAAGACGGCACTGGACTGGGACTTTCGATAGCATATAATATAATTAATTCTCATGGAGGACGGCTGTTCTTTAACAGTACAAGCAAAGGGACGGTTTTTACTGTCAGGTTACCCGGAGAGGTGAAGGTTGGATAAAATACTAGTTGTTGATGATGAAAAGGGCGTCTGCCATTCTTTTAAAAAAATACTCGGCAGACGAGGCTATGAAGTTATTACGGCAAATAACGGCATAGAGGCGATAGAGAAGGCCGGCAAGGAGAACCCCGCCCTTGTTATCATGGATGTATCCATGCCGAAAATGGACGGCCTTGAGACGCTGATGAGTCTGAAAGGGCACAATCCTGCCCTTACGGTAATAATGATGACAGCATACAGTACCTCTGAGAGGGCCATAACCGCAATGAAGTACGGGGCGTACGATTACTTCACCAAACCCTGCGACAATGATACATTGCTTGCTCTGGTCGAAAAAGCAATTATGGATACGAAGATGTCCACGCCGGTGACATTTGATGGAATTGAAGATGACAGGGGCGACAGAATAATAGGAAAGAGCTCTGCCATGCTTGATATCTTCAAAAAGGTGGGACAGGTATCAGGAAGTGATGTCACGGTTCTTGTCCGGGGGGAGACAGGAACAGGGAAAGAGCTGATAGCAAGGGCAATTTATCATCACAGCGAAAGGGTCAATAAGCCCTTCCTCCCTGTAAATTGCGCGGCCATACCGGAGAATCTTCTCGAGAGTGAACTCTTCGGGCATGAGAAAGGTGCTTTTACGGGTGCGGATAACAGGAAGATAGGCAAGTTTGAACAGTGCGACACAGGAACAATGTTTCTGGACGAAATAGGCGATATGCCCTTTCCACTTCAGGCAAAGCTTCTCAGGGTGCTCCAGGACGGCTCTATTCAACGGCTCGGCGGGAAAGAGGAGATAAAGACGGACGTGAGGATCATAGCCGCTACAAACAAGGAACTCGAAACGCTGAGGGACAAAGGGAAATTCAGGGACGACCTTTACTGGCGTTTGAACGTTGTAAGTATAAATCTGCCGCCGCTTAGAGAAAGGAAGGATGACATAAAGGAAATAGCGCAGTATTTTATGAGGAAATATAACAGGGAGCTAGGCAAGGGTATCCGCGGATTATCTCCTGAACTGCTCGAAGAATTTCATGAATATAACTGGCCCGGGAATGTAAGAGAGCTGCAGAGTATTGTGCAGCGTGGGATGGTCCTGTGCCAGAAAGACGTGCTTTCCAGTGATGACTGTGATACGGTATCGCAGGGCGGCATCCCCGAAGGAAGGACCAGGGATATGGAGAAGATCCTTTCGGAAGCTGCCGGAGAATTGCTGCAAATTGGCGGTGCGGACATATATAAAGATGCTGTCTCTGAATTTGAGCGCCTGCTGATCAAAAAGGCACTTCATATGAATAAGAACAACCAGGCCCTCACCGCAAGGATGCTCGGCATATCGAGAAATACGCTTAAGGCAAAACTTGGAAAGAATTAGAACACATTTGCGAATAGTGTTCAACAAATTAACAGGGCGATCAATTGTTGACCACCCTGTGTCTGGTTTTTGCTGTGCTTATCTAATAAAATCAACCACTTTAATGCTGGCATATGCCTTGCTATTAATCCGAATGCGTTATCAAGAGGCATTATAATCAGCCTTTAATTAAACCCCTCATGAAAGGAGAAGCAGGAATGAAAAAACGCAGTTTAGTATTACTGACAGTATTAGTATTCCTGGTGAGCGTTGTCTCATCAGCAGTTGCAGGAACATCAATTCTTGATGAAGTGAAGAAAAGAGGAGTAGTACGGATAGGTTCCGGTACTACCGTTCCTCCGGTTAACTACATAGACAAAGAAGGCAACTGGACAGGATTTGATATTGAAATAGGTGATGAAATAGGCAAACGACTTGGTGTTAAGGTAGAGAGAATTAATGTTAATAACAAGACCAGGATTGCCTTTCTTGCCAACAGGAGAATAGATCTCACAGTATCGAGCATGAGTCATACCAGAAGCCGTGATGAGCAGGTTGACTATGCAGAGCCTCCGTATTTATGGAGCGGAAAGATCTTCTATGCCAAAAAGGGGAAATTCAGTAAACCTGAGGAAATCTGCGGCAAGAGGATGGCTGTTGTTCAGGGTTCAAACGCCTACCTTGCAGGGCAGGATTTTCTGAAAGAAAAAGGCTGCAAGAAAAAATTCATAATCAATGCATACCAGACCAATGCCGAGTGCTTCCTCGCCTTAAAACAGGGTAAGGTTGATGCATACATCCAGGACACACCGATCATTGCCGGCGTTGCAGGCAGTGCAGGTGTAGACTATGAAGCAGTAGGCCCTATCTTCAGCCCCGGTCTCTATGGCCTTGGCGTTCCGGCAAATGACAGCAAATGGAGAGATGCGATCAGCTTCATCCTCCAGGACATGCTGGCAGACGGAGCTTATGAAAAGATCTACCTGAAATGGTTTGGTCCTAAAGGCAAGTTCCCTCTCCCGATCAATGCAAGACCAAGACTTCCTGAAGACATTTTCGGTAAAGACAAACCTTGGGTGTGGCCCAGGTAATTTAGTTTAAAATAGACCCTGCCCCCCCATAAGTAAGCTGCCGCTGCAAAGGGGGGCAGGGCTTTTCTGTTCCTTATGTCTCCCTGAATTTATTTCAGGGTCTCAGAACCAGGTTGTTTTAGAGATTCTGAAACAAGTTCAGAATGACAGCCGTAATTCATTTTGATAGTTAATATTTAATTATGAACACGTTTGACCAGAAATTAAATGCCTGTGGACAGTATCCGCTGAAAGCAAAAGAGATTAATACTTTGCAGGTCAATGTGGGCTACAAATGCAACTTGAGATGCACTCACTGCCATGTCGAAGCTTCGCCTGGCAGGACAGAGGAAATGTCCTCTTCCACCATGCATGTAATTCTTGACGTATTAAGAAACAATAAAGAGATAACCACCGTTGATATGACGGGAGGTTCTCCTGAAATGAATCCTCACTTTAAGAAGTTTGTAAAATCATGTTCAGATATGGGGAAAAAGATTATAGTCAGGACCAACCTGGCAATTTATTCGGAGCCCGGGATGGAAAGAGTTCCTGAATTTCTTGCAGAAAATAAAGTGACGATAGTTGCTTCGCTGCCCTGTTATTCTGAGGCCGGCGTGGACAGCCAGAGAGGCAGAGGGACTTATACGAAAGCAATTGATGCGTTTAAAAAACTGAACTCATTAGGGTATGGAAAAAACGGGAAGGGGCTGGAAATAGACATAATGTTCAATCCTGCAAAGGCCGGTATCGCCCCTGATCAGAAAATGCTTGAGAATACATATAAGGAAAAACTGGGCGAAATGCATGGCATTGTTTTTAACAGCCTTATAGCACTGAGCAATATGCCTATAGGCAGGCTTGGCAAATCCACTACATCTGAAGAGTACATAAATTACACAAGAGAACTTGTCAGCAAATTCAATCCGGCAACAATAGAGTATCTTATGTGCCGTAACCTTATCAGTGTATCACCTGATGGAACACTGTATGATTGTGATTTCTGGCAGATGCTCAAACTACCAGTCAGGAACAAAAGATCAAATGATATAAACAGCTTTGACTATAAGGTTCTTGGTAACAGGCAGATTGTTACTAACCCTATGTGTTTTATGTGTACTGCAGGTGCAGGAGCAAGCTGTGGCGGGGCTTTAGCATAGATTTTTTTGACAGCAACTTGCTTGTTTGCGCAAACGCGCAAGGCTGCCGCAAGCCTGAGAATATTGCTTTAAAGGGGACGGATATTATTAAAATTATGAACAAGTTTATTTTAATTGCCCAGGCAGCATTTTTTCTTTTGTTTTTTTTTACATCATTACTGGTTATGAACGCATGTGCAGTTACAGTAAGGGTCTGTAAGAGTATTAGGACCAGATAAGTACGTTAAGTTGATTACTGACAGAAGCAGGATGTTTCAATATGGATGAAGGTAAATAAAGGAGTGAAAAACTGAAATTGAAAGAACTCAAAGAAAATATATCTTTGACTGTTGTACATAATGGAGGTGTTGAGCCGGAAAGAAATAGCAAACAGTTAAAAAAGGAAGTGCTGAACACATTTCAAAAATTCGGTTACCTGTTGGGAAACAGTGACCATGAAGTAACATTGAAAATTACCTCAGGCAGTATTGCATGGATTAGTATCAACAGCATCCAGAGAATTAAATAGATCTGACACCGGTTACTTTAACCCTGTAAAGTCAGTCTGAAAAGATTTACCATCAGATTTGATCAGGTTATTAAAGCCCGAATAGTTAATAGCGCCTTAACTATTCGGGCTTTTTTCATTTTATCGCGCGAGGGCACTTTTAAAAGGACTTGGTATGAGCTTTAGATGTCTTATTGTGCTGTTTTTTTTAGCAGCAGGGTTTATTGCCGTTCCCGCATGCATTCCCTCTTCTGCGTATGCTGCAGATGATTCCTCCGAAAATGGAAGGAACCTGTACAGGCGGTACTGCAGTCCCTGTCATGGCATAAAAGGAGACGGAAAAGGTTTTAATGCAAAAAACCTTGATCCCAGGCCAGCAAACCATGCTGACAGGAAGCTGATGAAAAAACGGACCAATGACGAGCTGTATGACGTTATTGAGGGGGGCGGCAGGGCGGCTGGGAAATCGACAGTGATGCCGCCCTGGGGGAATACTTTTTCCGAGTCCCGGATTAAGTCTCTCGTTTTATATCTGAGAAAGCTTTGCAGGTGCCAGGTGTCAGATGCTTTACAATGAATATTTTTTGGTGTATGCGCTAGCACGCAAATTAATACAACATTTAGAGGGGAGATACAAAAAACAGCCGGCCTGTCAAGGGGGGAATTATTAAATAGTATCAATAAAAAAAGGAGGTAAAGAACAAATGGATGAAACAAAAGAGAAACAAGCTTCGAATGAAAATTGTATGAGCCGCCGCAAACTTTTAAAAACCGCGGGCTGCGCAGGCGCGGCAGCTTTATTAGCAGTGGGGATGAGCAGCAAAGCGGGCGCATCAATTAACAGCACTTATCCGCAGGTCAGGATAGGGAACCTGAAAGATGTTAAAGAGGGTAACCCGGTCAAGTTTGACTATCCGCTCATAGGCAGAAAAAGCGTCCTGATCGACTGCGGATGTGTGGTCGAAGGCGGTATCGGGCCGAAGAAGAGTATTGTTGCCTACAGCATGTTCTGTACTCATCTGGGCTGCGGAGTTGAACTGGACGGCAGTTCGCAAATGCTTGTTTGCGAGTGTCACCAGACCGTGTATAACCCGAAGGAAAGCGGGCGAGTTGTTGAAGGCCCTGCACCCAGCAACCTGCCGATGGTCAGCCTCGATATAGACAGTTCTAGCGGTGATATTTTTGCAGTCGGTGTTGCAGGCCTGATCTACGGACTCAGGAATAATTTATTAGATGGAAAGGAGGTAAAATAGAATGGCGAATGAGAAAAAAATTTCACGAAGAGACCTGTTAAAAATTTCAGCAGCAGGCGCGGCCGGGGCATGTGTTTTGACCAACGGCATCCCTGCCTTTGCATCCACTCAATTTCCCGGAGCCAGAGCATCCGAGTTTGTTGAACTGCCTCCAAATAATGCCGAGCAGTTTGATACTGCCTGTCGTTACTGCCATGTAATGTGCGGGTACAAGGTATTTATCTGGGCTAAAGGCAAAGGCCGCAAGCCGGAAAAAGAAAAATTCTATCCGGTTGAGAAAATGAGGGGTGACTGGCCGAATTCCGTATTTACAATTGAGGCAAAAAAGAACGGTAAAGATGTGAACATTATGGTGGTCCCCGATCAGAACGACACTGCCAGTAAATCAAATTATTCTGTAAGGGGTGCATATAATGCGCAAAGTCTTTACTCAGAAAAACTACCGACGAAAATTCGTCTTAAAAAACCAATGATCCGCAAAAACGGCAAGGGAAGCCCGCTGACCGAAGTTTCATGGGATGAGGCCATTGCATTCTGTGCTGATAACTTTCAGAAGATTATTGATAAACACGGTCCTGATGCATTGGGCGTGGTTTACGGTGACTGGGGTTATCTGCAGAACAGCTATGCCATCCTGAACTGGCTCTTTAAAGGGGTCAAGTCAAGCACCCTTGGCGGAAACGGATACCTCTTCTGGGGAGACGAGAGCTGGGGCCTTGCCGATGTTGTGGGCTCCGGTACAAGATCGTTTACCGTAGAAGACTATGACAAGTCAAAACTCCTCTTTATGGCGGGCAAGAACATGAAGGACACCGGCTCTTCATGGTACTACCGTGCGCTGACTTCAGGAGGCCTGAATAACGGAGATATGAAGATGATCTTTGTTGATCCGAGACGGGTACAGATGGCCGATGACGCTGAGCGCAGCGGCGGGCTCTTCCTCCAGATCAAACCGGGAACGGACGCGATCCTTGGTGCATCCCTGATGCATATACTTGTAAAAAACGACATGTATGATAAGGATTTTGTGGCAAAGCATACCACGGGATTTAATACCCTCAAAAAGACGGTATTAAACAAAAGATTTGCACCTGAAAACGCTGCGAAAGTTACAGGCATTCCGGCAAGCAAGATAAAGGCAGCAGCGGAACTTCTTGCAAAATACAAAGGACAGACCATGGTCCAGTTTGAAAAGGGCATTATGCACCAGGTAATCGGGTATGAGCATGAGGTTGCCTATAGTGCACTGGGAATTATTCTCGGGAATGCCGGAAAGCCCGGAGCATGCACTTCAAGGGCAGGCGGACATCCGAGAGGAACCTGGGCAGACCCTTCTGTGCCGAACAAGGCAAGCTCCATGAGGAGTGTTTGTGAAAAGATCGATAAAGGGGAAGTCAAGGCCCTCTGGTCATTTATCACCAACCTGTATGTACAATTTCCCAACCAGAAAAAGTATCGACCAAAATATGACAAGATGTTCCTTGTCGTAAACGAGATATATCCGACTGAAACCACAGAGAATGCCGATGTTGTCTTTCCGGCGTCGACCTGGGGAGAGTGGGGAACTATTCAGGCAAGCGAAGACAGGAGGATTCATCTCCAGCAGGGTTTTATGAATGCGCCCGGTGAATCAAAGCCGGACTGGTGGATTGTTTCTCAGCTGGCCAAAAAAATGGGAATGCCCGGTTTTAACTGGAAGAACGAACAGGAGATCTATACTGAGGTAAGTGCAAAGACAAAAGGCTCTTCTACCGGTGATATCTCCGAGATCAGCTGGGGCGACCTCAAGAAATCAGGTACATCAGGTGTTCAGTTTCCGAAAAAGAACCGCAAGAGCATAGCACGGCTTTACTCTCCTGAGTTTGAGGACGCAATGGGAGGGCGTTTTGCGACAAAAGACGGCAAGGCACACCTTGCTCCTGTCAAGGCTCTGGCAAAGCTGGACCCGTTCAATCATCCTCTGAGAGACAAGATCACCCGCACATATCCGCTCTGGATGGTCATGCACCGCGCCAATGAAAACTGGAACACGGGCTACAACTTCTACAACAACGGCAAGAACGTGCCGCTGACACCGAACCTCTATGAAAGGATATCTGAACAGCCTGTAAGTATCAATCCCCTGGATGCAAAAAAACTGGGGATCAAGACCGGCGACTGGGTCAATGTCAACTCCAGGAACGGGAGCCTGAAAGGGGTTGTAAAAGTAGAAGACGTATGTGCCCCGGGTGTTATTGATGTTATCTCTCTATATCCAAAAGGAGAATCAACACCGAACATGGTTACCAGTGAAAAGGCTGATCCCAAGTTAGCTGAATGGGACAGGATGGTGCCTGTGAACATTACGAAGGTTTAAAAAATCTGCAGGGGCACGGCGCGCCGTGCCCCTGCATTTGCACATAGATTTAAATGAGCTCAGATACCAATGACAATGAAATTAACCGTCGCCTCTTTCTTAAAATTCTTGGATGGGGTTCTTTTTTTATAACGCTTGTAATATCGATTATCGGCACAGTGAGATTTCTGTTCCCAAGAGTACTTTTTGAAGAGCCTTCAATATTTAAGGTTGGGTTCCCTGATGAATTTAGAACAGGTGAGGAATCCGGAAATGTCCGGGGGCCCCGGATTTATGAGGAATGGAAACAGGAACAGGCTGTCTGGATAGTTAAGGAAGAAAACCGCATGTATGCCATGCATGCCAGATGTACGCATTTAGGCTGCACCCCAAACTGGTTTGCGGCTGAGGGAATATTTAAATGCCCCTGCCATGGGAGCCAGTTTAAAGGCAGCGGTGAAAATTTTGCCGGCCCGGCTCCAAGGCCGTTTGACCGATGTGCAGTTTTTATCGATGATAACGGCAGGATTTGTGTGGATAAAAGCAGGACGTATTCATTTAAAGATTTTAATAAAAAGGGTGCGTATCTGGAGATATAAATTTACAAACAGGATTCAAGGGGTTAAGCACAGGAAATCTTTTTTTGTTTTTATCACTAGAACCCTCGAATCCTTGAATCCTCGAACCCTTGAACTATTTTTTTGGAATAAATTTTGAGCAAAAAAAATAAACTCTGGAACAGGATAAATAAATCTCAAATATGGAAATCCATATTCCGCCACGATTATGAAGACACAAAAAGAAATCGTATCCTCCAGTTGCGGTCTAATATATTCCTCCATATTCATCCTGCTCAAATACCGTTGCATGCAAAGAAGATACGCTTTACCTGGTGCATGGGGGGGATGACATTTTTTCTATTTATTGTGGAAGTAATCACGGGGATACTACTTATGTTTTATTATCGGCCTGTCACCGAATATGCCTATATGGATATGAAGTATCTGGAATTTGATGTGCCATTTGGGATTATTCTGAGAAACCTGCACAGGTGGGCAGCCCATTTAATGATAGTGACCATTGTACTTCATATGGTACGCGTGTTTCATACAGGCTCATATAAACCTCCAAGAGAATTTAACTGGGTAGTTGGAGTGAATTTAATGGTCATTACTTTTTTACTGAGTTTTACCGGGTATCTTCTGCCGTGGGACCAGCTTGCGTACTGGGCGATAACAGTGGGCACAAACATGATAAGGGCGATGCCCTTTATCGGTCATGAGGGACCATTTGCCTTTGTTAATAAATATAACGACATAAGGTTTGCACTGCTCGGCGGAACCGAGATAGGCGCCAATGCACTTCTGAGGTTCTATGTGCTGCATATCATGGTGCTGCCTGCAGCCGCAATTGTTTTTATAGGGGTCCATTTCTGGAGAATCAGGAAGGACGGGGGGATATCGGGACCGTTATAAAAATACTAAGCCTCAGACTGAATATAATCCACAGATTACGCAGATTACACAGAAAGAAAATAATAAAAAAATAAATCTGAGAAATCTGTGAAATCTGCGGATAAAGTCTTTTTTTAATCAGTGAAAGGCTGTGGCAAAAGAACAAATTATGAAAGAAGATAAAAAAGCATTTGTCTGGCCTGATCTTGTGGTGATGGAGTTTTTAACAGCGGTTGCGTTGACGATTATTCTGTTAGTGTGGGCGCTGCTTATAAATGCTCCTTTGCTGGAGGTGGCCAATCCAGGGATATCTGAAAACCCTTCGAAAGCACCGTGGTATTTTGTCGGGCTTCAGGAGCTGCTGGTTTACTTTGACCCATGGATAGCAGGAGTAATGATACCTGCCACTATTATTGTAGCTCTTATGCTCATCCCTTATCTGGACGGCAATCCCCGGGGCAGTGGTAGATATAATTTTTCCCTCAGGAAGTTTGCAATAATCAATTTCAACATAGGGTTTCTTATGTGGCTGGTCTTAATTTTCATCGGATATTTTCTCAGGGGCCCGAACTGGCAGTTTTACTGGCCCGGGGAGTCATGGGAAATGATTAAAGAGCTGGAAGAAAATCTTTGGAGCCCGGATCCGGTAATCGGTTTTTTAGGTCTGGGTGCTTATTTTGGACTGGGCATTACAATGTTGTCTTTAATCTGCAGGGACTTTTTCAGGAAATGCGGCCTGATCAGGTACGCGGTCGTAATGGTATCTATACTTCTTATGTATTTTGTCCCCTTAAAAATATTTTTGAGGCTGGTTTTTAATGTCCGCTATGTACTGGTAACTCCCTGGTTTAATATTTAATATGAAACTGACAAACAGACAGCTGATCTTTATAGCAATATTTTGTTTAACTCTTTTGGGGATTACCTGCTGGATCATATTTGTTGAATATGACCGTCCCTGGAAAAAATACCAGCAGGGGTTTGCTCAACTTCAATATGATATTGCCCCAGGTAGAAAGTTTGAAAGAAGTGAAAAATCAATTAAACAATTATGGCTAAAGGATTTTGCTGAAACAGATCGGTGTACCACGTGCCATCCTGGGGCGGATAAACCGGGTTTTGAAAATGCTCCCCAGCCTTATAAAACCCATTCCGGGGATTACCTGAAACACCATCCTGTTGAACAATACGGCTGTGTTATCTGTCATGAAGGACAGGGGGCTGCCCTTACAGTTGAAGCTGCCCACGGAGAAGCCGGGAACTGGCCTAGACCTGTTTTGACAGGAGCGCTTGCTCAGTCATCATGCGGCAAATGTCATTTTATGGGACAGGCCCTTCCTTCAGATTCGGCAATTGCGGGAGCGGAAATATATAGTGAAGGGTGGAGACTTTTTCAGGAATATAATTGTATCGGGTGCCACAAGCTTAAGGGGGACAAGAGGCCTGAGTACATTGGTCCGCCGCTTGCATCAATCGGGAGTAAAGTCAACAAGGACTGGCTGGTAGGCTGGTTAAAAAATCCAGAAGGTTATCTTCCTGAAACCAGGATGCCGCGCTTTAACATTACCGATGAAGAGATTGAATATATTGCTGAGTACCTTTTGAGTCTTAAGACGGTTCTACGCAGGGGCACGCCGCGCCGCGCCCCTGCAGATAACAACGGGGAAAAACTGGTTGAGTCCCTCGGCTGCCTGGGCTGCCATACGATCAATAATAAAGGCAACGCATTTGCGCCGGATCTATCTGATATAGGAAATAAAGTAAATCAGGACTGGCTTTTTCAGTGGTTAAAAAAACCGGGAGAATTCAATTCAAAGACACGTATGCCCGATGTAATGCTTTCTGAAACAGAAGCCGGTAACGTAACAGCTTATCTTATGACATTGAAACACCCCCATCCTAACCCTCCCCCGTCAAGGGGGAGGGGATCCGATGGACGTTATCTTTCTGAAGAGGTTAATCAGTATGGAAAGTTAAAAATAAAATATTCACCCTCCCCTGGCGGGAGGGGGTCAGGAGGAGGGGGATCCCTGGCAAATGAGATAGAAAAAGGAAGAAAGCTTGTCAAAGCATTTGGCTGTACAGGATGTCATGAGATCGGGAGCCTCATATTTCAATATGATGCCCCGGAACTCAGCGGTATGGGCGATAAAAGGATTGATGAACTGTTTTTTGGAAATATGACAGCAGATGAAAAGGACCTTATCAGCTGGCTAAGAATTAAAGTGACTGATCCCGGAAGATTTAATACAGACAAGATGGCTGTCAGGATGCCGGTTTATAAATTTAGCGGGAAACAGGCAGAGGCGCTTGTAGTTTTTCTTCTGAGCTTACGAAAAGACTATGTCCCTCCAAAGTATATAAGAAATATGTTTGATCCGGACAGGGCCGGTATCAGAGGGAAAAAAGTATTTGAAAAACATAATTGTTCAGGCTGTCATCCGCTTAACAAAGCAGGCGGAAACATTGCCCCTGATTTAACGGATGCCGGGAAAAAAGCGAGATCAGAATGGTTATTCTCTTTCCTTGAAAGACCGCATAAAATAAGACCGTTCCAAATACTGAAGGCGAGGATGCCGGACTTTAAATTGTCCAGTAAAGATATTAATGATGTCATTGAATATCTTTACTTTATTTCAGGGGAACCTTACCCATTTGACTCAGAGCCGAAAAGGGAAATACCTCCGGAAGATGTTTTTGATGGAGAGAAGCTTTACCAGGAAGTATTCGCCTGCAGCAGCTGCCACACTGTAGGGGGCCAAGGTGGAGAAATAGGACCTGATAATACAGACCTTGCAAGCCGCTTAAAAAGGGAATGGCTTGAACGGTGGATGAGAGACCCCCAGGCAATAAAGCCGGATGTACGGATGCCGAAGTTTAAATTTGAGGACTGGGAGTTTACCGCATTAACAAATTATCTGATGACCATGGGGAAGTACAGGTTTGTTCAGGTAAGGAACAGCGATTAGTAAATTCTGTTATTCATGCAGAGGATGTGCTGAGTCCAAACCCCTTACCCGCTCTTAAATATAATTGATAATTGATTATGGCTGGTAAATATTCAAGGCAGTGAGTTCGTTCTTTTCTTTTAACCCGTCAAAATGCTGCAATTGATCTACATCCAGCCGGCCCAGGGTGACTGTGAGCGGTTCTGTTCTGCTTGCCGCAAGATCAAACCAGTTTTTAATCTCTGCCTTAAGAAATTCCTCCCCTACCTTTTTTGATACCTCTCCGGAGGAGATTTCATTATCAATGATCCCTGAATTAATATATGTCCAATCGTTCTCCCGCCTGGATACAATTCCGGTATGACCCCGGGAGGAGGTGGAAAACGACAAGATAAGGCCTTCCCGCAGGTGTAGTGCTATCTCGGAATAAAGCTCGTCTGTTTTTTCGCGTACATTGGAAATTTTACTTATGAATCTTGAGAATACTTTCATCCCGGCTTTTTCGACCAGGCCTTCGCCGTTAAGATATGCATTATTGGGAAGACCGTCGTGCTCTGCCAGGTTTTCAAGTTTTTCCCTGAGGCCGCCGCGTCCATGGTATTGAACACCCTGATTCATCAATCCCCTGGCAATCAGGCCGAAACAATTTATTTTAGTGTAAGATGTACCGATAAATGGTCTGACCGCATCGTCAAGAGAGACATTATATATTCCCCGGACTATAAGGGGCCTAATGTTTAATTTCCCCTCTATATCTTTAAATATAATTGCAGCCTGTTTTCTAGTCATTGGACCTGGAATCCTTACTTTATTAAAGTTATTTTGCGCAACTATAGTTGCTTCAGGATAATCCTTTTTTAATTTCATTAATATCCTCTTTGCATATCGAGAATTTTTCCAGGAGCCGACCTGGACATAGTACTTACTATTTACTGCTGCAATCTTTTTATCTAATGACTGTTTTAAATCATAGACGCTCTCTTTTCCTGATAGATTCCCGGTTGTTACCATTTCTTCTATTTTCTTTTTGTAGCTGACTGTCTGCAAATGTACCAGATCCAAAGGTTCCTTCACTTTTATGTCCCGGGTTTGAACTTCTTCAATTACTACAGCTGATTGTATTTTATAAATATCATACTGGGTACTTGATCCTATGAAATCAGCAACCGGTTTCCTGGAGGTGCCAGCGAAATTTTCATAAAATACCGGCAGAGAAAACACTAATATAGCTGAACACAACGTTAATGCAGGCATATACAACCAGATTCTTTTTACGTTTCTTTTTATTCTCCGGTTTATTCTTCGTCTTTTTTTTGATATATAAAACATTGTTCCGCCAGTTATTCTTATTATATCCCTCTGCCTTCCGCCCTTTTTAAAAAAAGGTTTATGGAGAGACAAATATATATGCGATTAAAAACTGATTTATAAAATTGCAGGTAAATGAACAGATATATTTAACATTATACCATTAAAATAATGAATTACATATCATTCAAGTATTTGAACATTTGAACGGTTTAAACGATTTTTCCGTGTAGGGGCGAGGCGGTGCCTCGCCCTTGAAAGACTTGAACAGACAAGCGAGGTTATAAGTGGGAACAGGGAAATTGCAAGCATCTTGCAAGCCGGGGGCGATCCACCGGGTAGCCCCTATGGATTATTTTAAATTCTGAATTTTCCGGATTATTCCGGTTGTGGATATTCCGTCCACAAACGATATTGTGCGGACATCTTTTACGATATCATTTCCAACAATGTCTTCAGGCTTCCAGTCGGCACCTTTTACGAGCACATCGGGCCCGACAGCCTTGATCAGTTCATATGGAGTGTCTTCATTAAATAATACGATATAGTCTACCATTGACAATGCGGCAAGCACTTCGGCCCTCTGTGCTTCCGGGGTTACGGGCCGCCCCGGCTTAATGCTTGATATTGACTCGTCGGCGTTGAGACCGACTACAAGAATGTCGCCCAGCCCTCTGGCCTGGCTAAGGTAGCGGACATGCCCGACATGGATAAGGTCGAAGCAGCCGTTGGTGAAGACGACTTTTTTGCCATCTTTTTTTAGACGGGCAATTATGTTATGAATCTCAGCCCTGTCGATGATTTTGTTTTTGCTCATTTTATTAATAAATTATACTAAACGCTATATTAAATTAATTCAAATCATAACTTCCTGGAAAACCGGAACAATCTTGCTTCTTGCACGCTAAATCCTGTATTCTTTCAATGTTATGAAAATGCTGAAACCTGCAGAACAGCTGAAAATAATCAAACGAGGTGTAGTAGAAATACTGCTGGAAGATGAACTTCTCAAGAAGCTTCAGCGTTCATTTGAAACAAACAAACCATTGCAGATAAAGGCAGGTTTTGATCCCACAGCCCCTGACATTCACCTTGGTCATACCGTTCTTTTGGAGAAGATGAGACATTTTCAGGACCTCGGCCATGAAGTAGTTTTTATCATCGGAGACTTTACCGGCATGATCGGTGATCCCACAGGGAGGTCCGAGATAAGAAAACCATTGACACGCGAGGAAGTCCTGGAGAATGCGGAAAGCTATAAAAAGCAGGCCTTCAAGGTCCTTGATCCTGAAAAAACAAAAGTTGTATTTAACAGCGAATGGATGGACAAGATGACTGCTACTGACATAATCCGTCTTTCTGCAAAACATACTGTTGCCCGTATGATGGAAAGGGAAGATTTTAAAAACAGGTATGCGGGCGGTCATGCGATTGGAATACATGAATTTATGTATCCTCTCATCCAGGGGTACGACTCCGTAGTATTAAAATCAGATGTTGAGCTCGGCGGCACAGACCAGAGATTTAACATGCTTGTGGGCAGAGAACTCCAGAAAGAACATGGTGATGCGCAGCAGGTCGTAATCATGGTGCCCCTTCTTGAAGGTCTTGACGGTGTGAACAAGATGAGTAAGAGCCTCGGAAATTATATAGGCATTACTGATACTCCAAAAGACATGTTCGGAAAAATCATGTCAACCAGCGATGAACTGATGGTCAGGTATTATGAACTGCTGAGTCATATTGCAATTGATGAATTTAATAAGCTGAAAGAGGGGCTCAAAGACGGTACGGTTCACCCTATGGAATCCAAAAAATCCCTTGCACTTGAGATCGTTGAAAGGTACTACGATAAAAAAGCTGCATTAAAGGCCAAAGATGAGTTCGAGAATATATTCAAGAAAAAGGGCCTGCCGGATGATATTCCGAGTTTAACAGAGAATGAAAAAGTATGGCTTCCTCAAATAATACATTTAGCAGGATTTGCCAAAAGTGCAAGCGAGGGAGTTCGGTTAATAAAACAAGGCGGTGTGAGTGTTGATGATGAAAAATGGTTAGACCCGAAGAAAGATCTGCCGGATAAATTTCTTCTTAAGGTAGGAAAGAGAAAATTTGTTAATGTAATATTCGAGAAACGTTAACGTAGGGGCAGGTCTTGTGCCCGCTTACCGCCCATTCGTGAAATAAGAAAGGGCACCCGCGAGGGGCGCCCCTACCGGCCCTTTTTCTTCTTGACCTTTTCTTTCGTGTCTCTCCCAAAATCATCATCAAAACGCACAATGTCATCTTCCCCAAGATATTTGCCCATTTGCACTTCTATGATATGCAGGGGGATCCTGCCCGGGTTTTCGAGTCTGTGGCGGGTTGCTTTGGGGACGAAGGTTGATTCGTTCTCCTTCAGTATTATGATCTGATCACCGTTTGTGATCTTTGCCGTGCCCTGGGCCACAATCCAGTGCTCGCTTCTGTGATAGTGCATCTGCAGAGATAATTTAGTGCCCGGATAGACTACGATACGTTTTATTTTACTGTCTTCCTTTTCTTCTAATATTGTGTATGTTCCCCATGGACGATATACAGTCAAATGGGACTTGTACTCTTTTCTGCCCTGTTTCTTAAGCTCAGTGACAATGGATTTGACGTTACGGCTATTTTCAAGGTCAGAGATAAAGACCGTGTCAGGAGTTTCTACGACAACCACATTCTCGAGATCATTTGTTACAACAAGCCTGTCCTCGCTTCTGATAAAACAGTTGCGGGTATTTTGCAGAATTACATCTCCTTCAACAACATTGTCACCCTCACCCTTTGGCATAAAGTCGTAAAGTGATTTCCATGAACCAATGTCACTCCAGCCGAAATTTACCGGAAGAACCACGCCCTTTTTTGTCTTTTCCATAATTGCATAATCAATAGAATTGTCAGGCAGTTTTTCATATTGTTCAAGCTGGATGTCATCACCACGGGATACTAATTTTTTTAAATCTTTCAGTAGCTTTGGCTCGAAAGCCTGGAACTCTTTAACTAACGTTGAGGCCTTGAACGCAAACATTCCGCTGTTCCAGTAAAAATTCCCTGCCTTCAGATATTGCTTTGCGGTTTTTTCATCCGGTTTCTCAACAAACCTCTTTACAGCGAGCGCTCCATTGAGCTTCTTCCCTCCTTCAATATACCCATAGCCTGTTTCGGGATAGTCCGGCTTTATACCAAAAGTTACTATTTTATTTGATTCTGCTAATGCGATCGCCTTTTCCATGCTTTCATGAAACTTGCGGCGGTTCTTTATTACATGATCAGAGGGGAAAACAAGAATAACAGCGTCCTTTTCTTCTTTCAAAATTTTAAGGACAGCAAGTAGAATGGCAGGGGCGGTGTTGCGCCCGCATGGTTCTGAAATAACTTTGCCGTCAGAGGAGACCCCGATCTCTTCAAGGTGGCGTGATACTTCAAAAAAGTGGTCATCTCCGCAGACGATTCTTACATTCTTTGGATCAAGTATAGGAAACAGTCTCTGGATCGTGCTCTGGATTAAAGAGTCATCGCCAGCCAGATTTACAAGTTGCTTCGGGAAAAGTTCTCTCGATACAGGCCATAACCTGGAACCTGTTCCGCCTGCCAGTAAAACGGGATATACCTTTATATTCTTTCCAGACATAAGAATCTCCTTTGAAAATCACTTTTTTATTTATAAATATTCATAAATCTTTGACTTTAAAGACATTATAGCCATTTGACGGAATGAAGGTCAATGAATCCGGGGATTAAGCGATGAAGATAATTGCAGCTGTATTGATATGATTCTACAAAAAAGAACCGTCAGATTACAATCACTTCAGAGCATTCCAGCAGTCAATATCCTCGATTTTCAGATTCAGTATCCGGGACAGTTCCTGCTGTGCCCTAGTCCCGTCTTTATTTAGAGTTTCGAGAAGGTTTCTGGGAATTTCGAGGATGCACATTTTGCTTTTTTTAATTAACTGGAACCTGTATATGAAAGAATCGAAGAGATAGAAAATGCGGTATACAATGATCGTATTGTCGATTTCTTTGATTTTTTCTTCAACCGTCTGATATGAAGGAACATCCCTTGCTATAACTAAGGGGTCGTCAGGATCATCCATTGTTTTTCTCCTCTTTCAGGTTTTTGCCAGTAAGGCTAATCCTTAAGATCATTTTAACGCTATAAACTTTTTTTGTCATTGAAAAAATGAAAGCAGCAGATAGTGTCATTCCGGCAGTCCTTAAGCCGGAATCCAGTTCCTTATGAAAAGACACTGGATTCCCGCTTAAAAGACTGCGGGAATGACAAACAAAGGAGTTATGATTGACCCCGAAGCAGAGCTGCGAGGAATTCTTTTGATTAAATCTTGGTAATCTTTATTTTCTCTATTTTTTTCCCGTCCATCTCGAGGATGAGAAACCGGAGTTCATGGTATCTGAGCTGCTCGCCGATTTTCGGGAGGTGCCCGAACAGACCGAATAAAAAACCGCCTACCGTATGAAATTCTTCGCTGTTGATTTCGACATTAACAAGCTCATTGATCTCGTCCAGGCCTGTTGAGCCCGATACAACGAAGGTTCTTTCGTCAAGAATCTCGACTTCCTTTTCAGCTTCAATTGCCTCAAATTCGTCCTGGAGCCCGCCGACTATCTCTTCCATAATATCCTCGAGAGTTATAAGCCCGGCGGTACCCCCGTGTTCATCTACAATAACGGCTATCTGGAACTTGTTCTTCTGCATATCATCCAGAAGCGCTGTCACCATCTTGCTTTCGGGAATGAAAAAGGCGTCCCGTACAAAGTTTTTTATCGGTGTATTTGGAGGCACTTCTTCTTTTGCCATTTTTCTTACGATGTCTTTGACATAGAGGAGCCCGGTGATATTGTCTACCGTCTCCTTCATTACCGGATACCTGGAATAGCTTTCTTCTGATACAAGGTTAAGCACATCTGATACGACAGCGTCTTCGGATATGGCGATCATCTCTGTTCTCGGTACCATGGCCTCTGTAACTTTCTTGTCACCAAAGGCAAAGACATTATGGAGCATCTCTGTTTCCTCTTTTTCGAGAGTGCCCTCTTCTTCGCAGATATCGATCATTGATTTCATCTCTTCTTCAGTAAAAAGCTGGGGTGCGGGCTGGACCTCGCCCCCGAACAACTTGATTAATGAATTTGAGAGCTTGTTAAATACCCAAACCAGCGGGGAGATCATTTTTATGTACAATTCTATAGGTCTTGCCATTGCAAGAGAGATTTTCTCGGCATGAGAGACGGCAAAGGTCTTGGGTGCAAGTTCTCCAAATATGACTGTCAGTATTGTCATGACAACCGTTGCAACAATGACCCCGATGTCTTCACCGATCAGGCCTATTGCGACAGCTGTGCCGATTGATGTTGCAAGGACAGTAAAGAGATTTCCGGAAAGTATTACCGCGCTGAAGAGGCGGTCATGTTCGTTTTGAATTTTTTGAGCAATCTTTGCGTTCTTGTTGCCCTTTTCAGCAAGGTGTCTTATCCTTATCCTGCTGAGGGAGATAAACGCAACTTCAGAGCTTGAAAGTATGGCGATGAGGATAATGCAGAAAATTATGATAAGAAAACTTATGGGGCCAGGGTCCATATATTATTATTTCATCTTCGCAATGATAGCATCCGCCATCCCGGATGTTGTTGCTGCCGAGAGATCATCGGGGGAGGGTTTCATGTCATACGTGACATCCTTTCCTTCCCTGATAATGGAGGCTACTGCATTGTCCAGTTTATTAGCTGCTTCGGTTTCTCCAAGATGTCTTAACATCATAACGCCGCTGAGGATAACGGCCAGAGGGTTTACCTTGTTGAGCCCTTTGTATTTAGGGGCGCTCCCATGGGTCGCTTCAAAAACAGCGTACTCAGTTCCAATATTGGCACCCGGTGCCAGCCCGAGGCCTCCTATCAGGCCGGCGGCAAGATCTGAAACCACATCACCGTAAAGATTGGGTAAAACCAGAATGTCATAAAGCTCGGGTTTCTGCACAAGCTGCATACACATATTATCAACTATTCTGTCTTCGAATTCAATATCCGGGTAATCTTTGGCAACCTCTCTCGATACTTCGAGGAACAGGCCGTCCGAAAATTTCATTATGTTTGCTTTATGCACGGACGTTACTTTTCTTCTCTTGTTTTTCTGCGCGTATTCAAAGGCTGCCCGTACAATCCGCTCTGTCCCGAACACTGAGATCGGTTTTATGCTGATACCTGAATCAGGACGGATAGTCCTGTCCGACAACCTCTTTACAGTATCAATAATGGCTTTTGCCCCTTCAGAATCCTTCTGGTATTCTATCCCGGCATAAAGGTCTTCAGTGTTTTCCCTGAAGATAACAAGATCAATATTGTCGTACCGTGTCTTTGCGCCTTTATAGGTCTTGCATGGCCTTACACAGCTGTACAGGTCCAGCGTCTGTCTTAACGTGACATTAACACTTCTGAATCCTTTACCTACGGGGGTCGTAATCGGTCCCTTAATAGCTACTTTATTCTTTTTAATGGAGTCTAATACTCGATCGGGGAGTGGGTTTCCTTCGCTGTGATAAACGTCTTCTCCTGCGTTCTGGACATCCCACTCAAAGGGAACACCCGTGGCTTGGAATACCCTTGTTGCCGCGTCTGTAATTTCCGGACCAGTGCCGTCGCCTGGAATAAGTGTTATTTTATACATTGTTAACCTGGTGAGACTGCTATCACTTTCGCTACCACTTCAGGATTTTCCGCGATAAACCTCAACTCGTCATCAGTGAGGGGTTTTTGGGTATGCAGGTTCGCGTACTGGACCAGCTCCAGAATCTTCCTTGCTTCCTTGTCATCATGGAAGTGTATGCCCAGGTCATCATAGACATGCCTGAAACCCTTAATCCCGCCGTATTCCCCTGTTGTTATTACTCTTCCTGTCTGGAGAAGCTCGGGCTCACCCCTGCCTACGTCCTCCGGGTCATAAAGCTCATAGTTTCTTCTGTCCTTCAATGCGCCGTCTGCATGGATGCCGGATTCATGAGCAAAGGCGTTTGCTCCGACACCGACCTGTTTAATCGGGATCGGGATATCAAAAGCATATGATGCATAGCGGGCCAATTTCCATGATTTTTTCAGATCAATCTTGTCAGCAAGATGGACCTTGTCTTCAAATCCGTGCGAGTATTTAAGGGCAAGAAGAATTGAAACAAGGTCACAGTTTCCGGCCCGCTCGCCATATCCATTAATTGTTGTATTAATATAAGCATCTACGCCGCTTTCGATGGCTCCCTGGGCCCCGGCCAGAGAAACTGCTCCGGCCATTCCCAGGTCATTGTGGCAATGCATTTCAAGAGGGAATTTTACGGCTGTTGCAATTTTTTTAATTTTTTCGTATATAGTTATGGGGTCGTCACCACCAAGAGTATCGCAATAACGAAAACGGTCTCCGCCGTTTTCTTTTGCTGCCAGTGCAAAATCAATCAGTTTCCCGGTCTCTGTTCTGGATGCGTCCTCTGCATTAACTCCTACGGTCTCTGCCCCGAGCTGTTTTGCTACCTTCAGCGCTTCTATCATGGAACCCATCACATCTTTCCAGGTCTTTCTGCCCTGGAACTTCCCTTCAATCATAATGTCGGACGTGGAGATAGAGATATTAAGGTGCTTGATATCAGGGCAATTTTTAAAGGTCAGCTCAATATCTCCAGGCACGGCCCTGCACCATCCTTCAAGATGCATTTTTTTTATTACACCTTTTTTAACAAGATCGAGGTTGGCATTGATATAATTCATTTCATGCTTAAGAGTCGGGAACCCAATCTCGCTCTGATAGATGCCCATATCGTCCAGATACGTATTAAGCATTGTCTTGGCGAGCTTGCTGAGCATGATTCTGGATGTCTGCACGCCATCTCTGTTGGTCACGTCAATTAGATATATATTTTTCATGGAATGCGTATTTAACCATACTTGGGAAGCGATTTTCAAGCTTTCCAATGTAACTGATAAATTAATAACGATTTAGTTGATGGGGGGGACTATCAGACAGGTCAGGGAAGCATGTAAATCATCCCCATCTCTTAAAGAGATTATGCTCAATCCCTGCTGAATCAAGAATCTTTCCCACAACAAAATCCACAACATCATTGATCTCTTTCGGCTTTTGATAGTAGGCAGGAACAGGCGGGGCAATCGTTACCCCGAGCCTTGCAAGCTTAAGCATATTCTCAAGATGTATTGCACTGAAGGGCATTTCGCGGGGGGCAAGTATAAGCTTCCTTCCTTCCTTTAACATTACATCTGCTGCCCTCTCGGTTAAATTATTTGCGTAACCGCATGCAATGCCGGAGAGTGTTTTCATGGAACAGGGAACCACAAACATGCAGTCTGTCAAATGAGATCCGCTCGAAATTGGTGCGGCAAGGTTTTTTTCATTGAAATACCGAATGTTTTTTGAGTTGTAGTATTTTTGTATTTTCTTTTCCGAGTCAGCATCTGATTTCCCGGTCCAGTTGATATTGGTCTCGGTTTTTATTATTGAAAATGCTGTTGCGGAAACACAGAGATAGACGGCACCAACTTTCTTAAGGAGCTCCTCTACAAGTCTGATGCCGTAAACTGAACCGCTTGCACCGGAGATAGCGACAATGCAGGATTTCATTTTTACATTTTAACATAAAAAGTCAGGGGGCAAGGTCGGATCGACTCGTCGAGTAGACTCGATTCGAGATTCAAGGGTTCGAGGGTTCAAGGTGAACAGATCAGGATGAGCAGGTTTCTCCGGACTTCTTCAAAAGGCAGCTGGACTTTCAGAATTTCCTTAACAGCTGCACTGTTGTCCGGAGACCTCTCTAAATCCTCCAACTCTTCAGATATCTTCGGGCCCTTGCTGAGAATGAGCAGACCGTTTCTTTTTTTAATATAAGGGCAGGCCATCCGGAGGAATTCCTCTGCTCTGAATGTGGCCCTTGTGACCATAACGTCAAAACTATGCCTGTGCGTTTCCCCGAGGGCTTCCAGTCTTTTTTCAAGGACAGTCGAGTTATCCAATCCGAGCTTCCTCAAAATATGCCGGAGGAAAGCAGCTTTCTTTCTGGATGACTCAATAAGTGTCAGGTCGATTTCCGGGCGGACAAGTTTGAGCGGTATTCCCGGGAAGCCCGCTCCTGTGCCTGCATCCGCCAGTTTTAATGTCCCTTCAGGAATGGCTTTTAAATAAAGCAGGGAATCGAGGAAATGCTTGACGATGATATCGTTATCCTTTCTTAACGCGGTAAGGTTGTATGCTTTGTTCCATTTTTTGAGTTCAGCAAGGTAGAGCATGAATGCACCAATCTGCTCTTCAGAGTACTGAATTTTCAGCTCTTGCAGGCCTTTTTTAAGGAGTTTTTTTGCACCCATAAAAATGTGGTAAGTTTGTCATTCCGAAACAAGTTCAGGATGACACTTTCATACAGTCTACTGATTAGAAAAACATTTTGGTGAATAGTATCAAAGTTTTATCAAAAGCCATTGCTTTTCCTTCAGGTGAACCAGACTGTACCTGCCTTTCAGGCGTTTTCCCATTAATTCAAATACAACAGTCTTGGGCGATTCTGATTCAAGTTCATATGTCCCGTTGTCCCAGATCTCGACTTTTCCTGCACCGTATTGCCCCTCCGGTATTTCGCCTTCGAAACCTATGTAATCCAGCTCATGGTCATCAACCTGTATGGCTAGACGCTTTACTGATTTGTTTTCCGGCACCCCCTTTGGGACTGCCCAGCTTTTAAGGACACCCTCTTTTTCGAGCCTGAAGTCCCAGTGAAGGTTCCGTGCATGGTGTTCCTGTACAACAAAACGGGTCATTTTACCGTACCAACATAAACCACAGATGCACCGAATGTTAATTTATGGTAACTGACATTCTGGAGGCCTGTTTCTTCCATTGCCTTTGCAAATGTTTCGGGTGAAGGAAAGTCCAGCATTGAGTCCGGCAGGTATTTATAGGCCCCCTTTTTCCCGGAGATTAATTCACCGATAAACGGCAGGACCTTTGAAATATAAAAGTGAAACAAGGGCTGAAATAAACGGCTCTGAACACTCGTGAATTCCAGGACGACTACCTTGCCGCCGCTTTTTACGACTCTCCCCATTTCGCTTATCCCTTTTTTATAATCCTGCACATTGCGTATGCCGAAAGCGATTATCGACCCGTTAAAAGTATTGTCTTCAAAAGGAAGTGAGGTGGCATCACCGAAGCGGACATCGATCCTGTTATCGAGCCCGGCGGCCTTTACTTTTTCTTTCCCGAGATCAAGCATTCCCTCGCTGAAATCCACCCCTGTGACCTTGGTGCCCGGGGAATGTCTTTTAATTATATCCAGCGCAACATCACATGTGCCCGTCGCGACATCAAGGAACCGGGCGTTTTCAGCTTTGGGAAGCTGGTTGACCGCAAACTTCCTCCAGCTGCGGTCAATGCCGAGGCTCAATACCCTGTTGAGCAGGTCATAGCGGTGAGCTATAGTTGAGAACATATTCTGAATTTTTACGGGGTCTTTTGCTGATTTGTCCATAGTCATCTGAATGTAATGGTTTTGATTTGATTGAAGTTTAAAATATGGGGCCTGTCATGTCAATGTGCGGAAGACAATCTTCATATATGGAACGGCTTGCCACATTCGTCATGCCCGCGAAAGCGGGTATCCAGAAATGTAAAGTGCCACGTGGTATTAACTGACCTTGTAACACTAATTTAACATTGCCTGTGTTACACTGTTTTCTAACAGATAAATACCATGAAAACTAAAATCCTGGTTGTTGATGATGAAAAAGATATTCTGGAGCTTGTTTCGTATAACCTCCGGCAGGAAGGGTTTGAGGTCGGCACTTCCGGCAATGGTGAGGATGCCTTAAAACTCATTAAACAGAACAGGTATGAATTAATAATTCTTGACCTTATGCTTCCCGGCATACAGGGGATAGATATCTGTAAAAAGCTCAAGGTTTCAGAAAATACAGCCTCGATCCCCGTCATTATGCTTACGGCAAAAGGTGAAGAGCTGGACAAGGTCCTGGGGCTCGAAATGGGTGCCGACGATTACATTACCAAACCGTTCAGCCCGCGGGAGCTTATTGCGCGCATCAAGGCGGTTCTCAGGCGGACAAAGGAAGGCGGAGTCCCGGAAAAGAAAATACGGATAGGGGACCTTGAAATCAACACTGATACATACCAGGTTGCCAGGAGAGGTGAGAAGATAAAACTAAGCGCAACCGAATATAAGCTTCTCCTTTATCTGGTACAGAAAAAAGGGAGGGTCTTTAACAGGGACATGCTGCTTGATGCGGTATGGAAAGATGAGTCATACGTGGAGCCGAGGACAGTCGATGTCCATATACGAAGGCTCAGGACGCAGATAGAAGATGATCCTTCAAATCCGGTATACATCAGAACCAGGAGAGGCATCGGTTATTTCGTTGACGGAGATCTATGAGAAAACATTATTTCAGAAAAATATTCCTGCTGTATTTCCTCGTATTAATACTTTCCGTAATTTTTGTTGAACTCTATGTGACCAAAGTTGTGAGGACGAACTATATTGATGAGCTGAGGAGCAGCCTTGCGGTCCAGGCGGGCCTTGTTTCAGAACATATTTCTCTTGAGGCGCCGGGCGGACTTGATGATTATTGCCGGCAGGTCAAAAAAAGGACTGGTTCAAGGATAACCATACTGGATGTTGACGGCATGGTGCTGGGGGATTCCGACAATGATTCATCAATGATGGATAATCATTTAAAGAGAAGTGAGATCCGGAAGTCTCTTAGATCGGAAACCGGCTGGGCCATCAGGTACAGTGATACTCTTAAATATGATTTTCTTTATGTTGCCAGAAAGATAGTGCGCAGCGGTTCGGCCATCGGGTTTATCCGGCTTGCTGTTCCACTGAAAGATGTAAACAGAAATATTAACACGTTAAGGCTCCAGATTAATCTTGTCGTAATTCTGTTAATCCTGCTTTCGGGGACAATCATAATATGGCAGACAGAAAGGATAAGGAAATTTGTGCTCCGGATCGTTGATTATGCGGGGGCCCTGAGCCATGGACTTTTCAGGAAAAAGCTGCATATCGAAGGTGCCGGGGAGTTCAGTGAACTGGCCGAAAGTCTGAATAATATGGCCCTGGAACTGGAGGACACTATTGAGAAAAGAGACTCTGAAACAAACCGTCTGAGTGTTATTCTCAAAAATATCCCGGATGCACTTTTACTGATCAATATGAATGACGTTATTGAATTATCAAATAATACTGCAAAGGAACTCTTCGGCAGCCCGGAGCTTGACGGACGGCCATATATAGAAGTCGTGAGAAGTCCTGATTTCCTGGATCTTATAGAAAAAGTGAAACAGGACCGCATGACGGGCTCAGCTGATCTGGTCGTCGACTTTCCTGAAGAAAGGCATCTCTCTGTAAGTGTTTCCCCTCTCTCTTACAGGATAGGAGAGCTTGCAGGTGTTGTGGCAATTTTCCATGATACAACGCAGATGAGAAAACTCGAGCAGATGAGGAAGGATTTTGTAGCGAATGTATCTCATGAAATAAAGACTCCGGTGACAGCAATCCAGGGGTTTGCAGAGACCCTTCTTGACGGTGCAATGCATGACACGGAAAATGCCGGGAAGTTTCTTGAGACGATCAAGACCCACAGTGAAAGATTAAACAGGCTGGTAGAGGACCTTCTTACCATATCCCGGATCGAACTTGGCGTGATTAAAATAGACAAAAGCAGACTGGACTTGCCTGATGTAATTGATAATATTTCCGGGGCGTTGGTCGTGCAGGCTGCTAAGAAGGGGCTTGATATCAGAAAATCGTTTGGTGCCGGGGACAATACAGCTGATGCGGACAGGCATAGAGTTGAGCAGGTGCTCCTTAATCTCCTGGACAATGCAATCAAGTTTACGGAAGAAGGAGAGATAGAGACCGGGACAGCGCGCGAAGGAGCGCGCGATTATTTCTATGTTCGGGATACCGGCTCTGGAATTCCGGAAAAATATCTTTCGAGAGTAGGTGAACGTTTCTTCAGGGTTGACCCTTCCCGTTCACGCGAACTCGGCGGCACGGGCCTCGGCCTTGCGATAGTCAAGCATATAGTAATTGCCCACGGCTGGGAGATGAAAATAGAAAGCGTAGTGGGCAAGGGGACGACGGTAAAGGTTTTTTATCAGTAGATTTTCCCTTTTCATTAACACTTCTTTATTCTGTAATATTCCTGTAACATTCCATAAATATAATACAATCATCAACAAAGGCCTTTGAACGACAAACAAGTTAATCAAGGAGATTATTATGAGAAAAACCGTAACTATTGTTTTATTCGCAGCGCTTATTATTACACTGGCGCCGGGATTCAGTTCATCCCCGGATGCTGCCGGAAGAGACTATATAAGTATTGTGGGCTCGTCAACGGTCTACCCGTTTGCTACGGTTGTTGCGGAACAATTCGGTAAAACCACACAATTTAAAACCCCGAAAATTGAAGCCACTGGATCTGGCGGAGGCCTGAAGCTTTTTTGTGCAGGTGTCGGGGTCAAGCATATAGACATAACGAATGCATCCCGCCGGATAAAACAGTCTGAAATTAAGATGTGCGCAAAAAACGGGATAACAGATATTACGGAAATAAAGATCGGATATGACGGGATTGTCCTGGCAAACTCCACAAATTCAAAGCGAATGAATATCAGCCGAAAGGACATTTTTCTTGCCCTTGCAAAAGATGTTCCTTCCGGCGTTGGAGAGTCACTGATTCCAAATCCCTACAAAACGTGGAAAGACGTTAACCCTTCTCTGCCGGATATCAAAATCAAAGTCCTCGGCCCTCCCCCTACATCAGGCACAAGGGACGCCTTTGCCGAGCTGGCGATGGAAGGCGGGTGTAAGAAGATCGACTGGATAAAGGCCATGAAGAAAAAGGAGAAGAAAAAATACAAGGCCATCTGCCATGCTGTCCGTGAAGACGGTGCCTATATCGAAGCGGGTGAAAACGATGTACTCATTATCAGGAAACTCGAGGCAAATCCCAAAGCTTTCGGTGTATTCGGTTTTTCCTTTCTTGACCAGAATGAGGACAGGGTGCAGGGAAGTATCATAGACGGACAGGAGCCAACATTCGATAATATTGCGGACGGGATATACCCTGTTTCAAGGGCCCTTTATTTTTATGTAAAGAAAGACCATGCAGGAATGATCCCCGGGATCAATGAATATATAAGGGAGTTCACGAGTGAAAAAGCAGCAGGTGAGGACGGTTACCTTATTGACAAGGGCCTTATCCCTATGCCGGAAGAAGAGAGGGGAAAGTTCAGAAAGGACGGGAAAGTGCTGAGGAAACTTTCTCTAAAATGAAATTGATTATTATAAAATCCCCCCTGGCCCCCCTTTTCCAAAGGGGGGTATGT